>JALQVX010000297.1 GCA_023263555.1 Crocinitomix sp. | reverse complement strand
GACCGGAAGCGATTAAAATGGCTCCCCTGGTTAAGTCGTTTCAACAACATTCCGCTTCATTTGAGATGAAAGTATGTGTGACGGCTCAACACAGAGAAATGTTGGATCAAGTGCTCGAAATTTTTGACATTCAGCCCGATTATGACCTGAATGTGATGAAGCAAAATCAAGATTTATACGACATTACAAGTAATATCTTGCTTTCGATTAAATCCGTTTTAGACGATTTTAAACCAGATGTGGTGCTCGTTCACGGTGATACATCCACCACGTTTTCGGTTTCTTTAGCTAGTTTTTACAAGAAAATTGATGTCGGTCATGTCGAAGCAGGTTTGCGTACAGGAAATATTTATTCTCCTTGGCCAGAAGAAATGAACCGTAAACTGACGAGTTCAATTGCCCGTTATCATTTTGCACCAACAGTCGAATCGAAAGAAAATCTTTTGCGTGAAAATGTAAATGAGGCGCAGGTTCACATTACCGGCAATACAGTCATTGACGCCTTGTTAATGGTGATTAATAAAATAGCAGCTGATACGTCTTTAAAAGCGCGATTAGATCAAAAATTAGGCACCTTATTACCAAGGTTAGATCTTGATAAAACACAATTCGTGCTTATTACCGGTCACCGCCGTGAGAATTTAGGAGAAGGTTTTGTCAATATTTGCAAAGCCATTAAAGCATTGGCTATACGTTTCCCTCAAACGCAATTTATTTATCCTGTTCACTTGAATCCGAATGTGAGTGGACCTGTAAATGAGATGTTAGGAGATGTTGCGAACGTAAGGTTAATCGAACCCTTGACGTATCTGACCTTTGTTCATTTAATGAGCAAGTCCTATATCATTCTAACCGATTCTGGCGGTATTCAAGAAGAAGCACCAAGTTTGGGCAAACCGGTATTGGTGATGCGTAATACCACCGAGCGACCAGAA
The DNA here is from genome assembly GCA_023263555.1 of Crocinitomix sp. Taxonomy (GTDB): domain Bacteria; phylum Bacteroidota; class Bacteroidia; order Flavobacteriales_D; family Crocinitomicaceae; genus Crocinitomix. The sequence goes on along the minus strand of JALQVX010000297.1, from coordinate 4,188 downwards.
GCGTTGGCAGCTGGAACAGTAAAATTAGTGGGAACAGATCCTGATTTAATTTTCGCCGAAGTCGAGCGCTTAATTGAAGATAAAACCTATCATGATACCATGAGTGGCGCGCAAAACCCATACGGTGATGGTGAAGCTTGCGAGCGAATTATTGAGGTGTTGAAGGGGTAATCCTTAATTTTCCAAATCCATTGCTTTTAGCAATTCAGTTTCTCGAAATTCATTTGAATAGCGATCAATAATGGATTGTCGAGCCGCCTGTTCCATTATGTTGATCTTCTCGGCAGATAATGCTTGACTTTTGTCGAATATTTCAATCAAATCATCCGTGTTTTTTTTCTGCAAGACAAATCCGTTTTTTCCGATCATCTCAGGTATGGCAGAAACAGAAGAACCAATAGGAATGCAACCGCAAAGCATAGCCTCTCCCAAGGCGTTTGGAAATCCTTCCATAATCGAGAGTTGCAAATAAAATTGATGGTTATTTAATTCCTTCACCAACGTCAATTGATCTGAAAATGGAAGGACTCGAATATTGGACGGTAAATTCGTCTTTGGCATATTCCAGCCAATCAATGTGAAACTTAGTTCAGGTTTTCTTGATGCAGCTTCGATAATTAAATCAAAACCTTTTCGTTGAATAACCCGGTCATCTCCAACACTTCCAACGGTGATAAACGAATTGATAGGACGTTTCAAATTGTAAGTGACAAATGCATTCGAATCAAACCCGTATGGAATGTAATAGGATTCCACTTTGTTAGATTTAGGACAAAAATGACCGTAACCTTGAACGGGAGCGCCAGGTGCATGATACTGATACTCTTGATACTTTAACGTGGGGTGTACAGGGAAAATTTTAGTTGCCAAACGCAGTGAAATACATGTTGCTTTTGCTAAAAAATAACGACTAAAGTGTCCATAATTGAAATCGGGAAAACTACAACCATCTGTTCCCGCTACAATGACATAATACTTCTTAAAGGTGAGTTTGGCAAATAGAGCAGGGACTAGAGATGAAAATCCTGCAAAATGGCAAACGATCCGATCAGCCTTAAAAATATAGCGGAGTAAAAAGAAAAATTGTTTGATGAAATAAAAGGGGAGGAGGGCTTTATTCTTTACTTCAAATCCCGCACTAACAACGGTATGGTTTTTCGACAATAAAACCAGGTCCTTTTCGATAAAAGTCCATTTTTTTGGATAGATATAGACGATAAAACTCATGCGTTACTTTAGTTTTTAACGGTTTTTTCTCGCTTGCATTTAAGCCATTGAGCGGTGGCAAAGATATACTTTTTAACGATTATTAAAGTCCTTGTATGATGATCCAAGTTTTTTAATTGTACTTTTGAAATCAAATTGAATCACTCATAAGAAGGATCGTTTTGGAATAGCATGGGAATTGTAGCAAAACAAAGTTCAAATAATTTAATCGTCCTTTTTCTTGGCGTCTTTATTGGCGCAGTCAACATTATCTTCTTATACCCCAAAATTTTATCGCAAGAGGAGTTTGGTTTAACTCGAATTTTGATTTCGATTGCTATTATTAGTGCAAATATTGGCGCTTTTGGAACGCCGTCTTCCTTATTAAAATTCTTGCCTTACTTTCACGAAACAGTAGAAAAGAAATGGCGACTGCTTAGTTTTACGCTAAAAATCGCATTGATCGCAACGTTGATTGTGGGTGCAGGACTCTTTTTATTTCAAGGCTTGATCTCTAGTCAATATGATGAAGGAGCAACCTTGGTTTCAGATAATTTCTATTTTATCTATTTCCTTGTTCTATTTATCGTTCCGAATAGTATTTTAAGTAGCTATTCTAGAGGCGTTTATTTGTCCGTTTTTCCGAGTTTTTTAAATGATGTCTTGTTACGCATTTTGCATACCATTTTTTTATTCCTTTTCTATTTTGATTGGATTGATTTTAATGATTTTATGTATGGATATGTAGGGAGCTATTTAATCATTGCTGTTCTTCTCGTTTTCTATTTATGGTTCAAAGGTGAACTTCGCATTAAACAGAGTGATGAGCGCATTGAGAATACTCCGGAAATTTTGCGCTACGGAGGAGTTAATTTTTTAACTGGACTAGCAAGTGGTTTAGCCAATAAAGTAGACGTTTTAATGTTAGCAGTTGTTTTAACCTGTGTCGTTTGCACGGGTAATGAAGGGCTAGAAGCTGTTGCACTATATTCATGGGCTTTATTTATTAGTTCGCTCGTCGAAATGCCGGCACGTGCAGTGTCTGCTATTGGTATCACTTTGATTGGTAAAGCATGGAAGGAGAATGATCTGGCTGAAATCGATCATCTTTATAAAAGCTCTGCCATGACGCAATTGATTATTGGATCCCTGATCTTTTTTGGTATATGGATTAATATAGAACTTCTTTTCTCGATTGAACCTTCTTACGAGCCCGCTAAATGGGTGATTTTTGTGCTTGGGTTGGGTAAATTAATTGATATTTCATCTGGTCTCAACTACCATATCATCAACACCTCCAAATACTATTATTTCGTTACCATTTTGCTTGTTTTACTTGTTGTTCTTAACATTATCACGAATTATATCTTCATTCCTTTATATGGGGTAACAGGTGCAGCAATTGCAACGGGTATCTCTATGGTCGTCTACAATCTGATTTCTTTCTTATTCTTGTGGATCAAATATCGGATGCAACCTTTTAGTTGGCGAACGATTATTGTATTACTTATTGCCATAGGATCTTATTTTATTGTTGCGCCTATTCATTTAGCAGAAAACATAATCTTAGACGCAATCATTCGTTCTGCATTTATGGTCGTTATTTTTGGAGGACTAATTTTAGTCAGCAAAGTTTCAACAGATGTGAACACGCTCTTTTTCAAAATTATCAAGCGAATAACAAGCCGCTAAAATCCTTCGCTTGACTGCTTATTAGTGATATGCTGAACATTATTGTATTCACTTAAATTCAAAATCAGTATTTTTGGGCGAATTATCACAAGTGAAGTGATTCGATAATAAAAAAAAACGCAGTATGGAAGAGCAACTCGACGTAAGAAAATGGTATAATAATTATGTTCCTCGTCAAATGAAGACAGGAATTAATGTACGGCATTATCATTTGATGAACGAGTTAATTAGTAGCGGTTTAAAAAGTGGAAAATCGGCTATTGAAATCGGCTGTGGTATTGGAACCTTAACGGGGTTAATCGCGAAGGTGATCAAGAATGGGAAATTAGTGGCTACGGATATCAGTAATGAGTCGATTGATGTGGCTAAAAAACGTATTCCAAATTCAGGTAAAATTGATTTCTTGGTCTCAGATATGAAAGGCTTCGAATACGATCACAAATTTGATTTTGTCGTATTAGCAGATGTGATTGAGCATATTCCTATTGAGCAACACCCGGATTTATTTCAAGCTATTGCAAAGATAATTCATGAAGATTCAATTGTTTTCATCAATATTCCGCACCCTACAAGTCTGGATTATATTCGTGATTATAAACCTGAATTACTGCAGATTATTGATCAGTCAATTACCTCTGATATTTTAATGAAGAATACCTATGATAATGGCTTGCGACTCATCAGCTATGATGCTTACAAATTGTTTCACGACCAGACGGACTACGCACTTGCTCAATTTAAAATGGATACGCCGTTTAAAATGAACTCATTGAGTAAAATGACCATCATTCGAAAAAAGTATACGGCAAAATTGAAGTTTATCTTTCGATTTTTAAGATAAAACTACTTTTTCTTCCTCTTCTTCTTCCCTTCTTCTTCTTCAGTTGCGGCACCGCCAGCTTCATCAGGATCTACATCTGTTCCGGCTTCGGCAGCAGCCTTCTCCGCTTCTTTTGCTTTTCGTATCTCTTCGATTCGCTCGGGCGACATCACTTCACCGCCAAATTCGTCATAATACATCTCAGATAATAGTTCTCCTTTTTTATAGGTGGCTTTGTATTTGATCGTGTTTTTTTCGTTGTCGTAGTATTCTTCAAATTCACCGTCTCTGAGGTCGTTTTTATAATTTTCTACGGTCCACATGCGACCTGATGCATACATGCGCTTAAAAGTCCCTTCGCGCGATCCTGCTTCGTGATTCTCCGTGTAAAAAACAAATCCACTCTCGTAAAAATAAGAAGAAGCGCCGTCCTTTTTTCCTCGCACATAATTTTGCTCCGATTCTACTTT
>JALQVX010000226.1 GCA_023263555.1 Crocinitomix sp. | reverse complement strand
TCAGGTACTGTGAAAGAAGAGCTCCAACGATTGTGTGGGGCTCTTTTTGTTTGAAAACAAGTCTTCACGCGTTATACATAATCCCGAATTATGGCCACAGTTTATATCCTTTACTCCTCAAAAATTGATAAGTACTATATTGGTTCATGTAAAAATTTAGAAAGCAGATTAAAGATGCACTTTGAGGGGAAATTCAGCAAAGTTTACACCAAAAATACGGATGATTGGATTGTGTATTTCCAGTTTGATCATGAAGATATTGAGGTTGTTCGAAAAATTGAGGCTCACATCAAACGAATGAAAAGCAGGATATATATTGAAAATTTAATTCGTTTTCCAGAAATGATTGAGAAACTTCTGTTAAAATATTCTTAAAAGCGGGTTCTCCCGATAATTATCGGGACCGCCTCAGGTACTGTGAAAAAAGAGCTCCAACGATTGTGTGGGGCTCTTTTTGTTTGAAGCTTTTTTACTGTACGTGAGGTAGCAGTTAAGGCGAGTGCTCCCGATAGCTATCAGTTATAAAAAGACGAGATAGCATAGAATTTACTCACTTTAAATCACGAAAAAACTCAATCTTCCAAATTGCTACTCAACCACTGTTTCATGCGCTCCAATGCAATGCCTTTTGCTTCTGCCAATCGTACAACTTGATCTTCTGAAATTTTTCCTACGCCAAAATAATGCGCCTCAGGATGCGCAAAATACCAACCGCTTACGGATGCTGTCGGGTACATGGCCATAGACTCGGTTAAGGTGACTCCCGTTAAATTTGTAGCGTCCAAAATTTCAAATAAACCTGGTTTTTCTGTATGATCTGGATTTGCAGGATAACCTGGTGCAGGTCTTATTCCGCGGTATTTTTCTTGAATTAAATCAGACTTTTCAAGCGGTTTTTCTTCGTATCCCCAATAGTTCAATCGTACTAATTCGTGTAAGCGTTCAGCAAAGGCTTCTGCCAATCGATCAGCTAATGCTTTCAGCAAGATTGAATGATAATCATCATGATCCGCTTCAAATTCGGCGATCTTTTTCTCGATACCCAATCCTGTTGTAACAACGAATCCTCCGATATAATCCTTAAATCCACTTTCTTTCGGTGCTATAAAATCGGCAACACAAACATTGGAAGCGCTCTCCGCTTTTTTCAATTGCTGACGCATCCCAAATTGTGTGTGTAAAACGGTAGTTCGACTTTCATCTGTGTAGATTTCAATGTCGTCGTCATTCACTGAATTGGCAGGCCAAATACCAACGGATGCTTTTGCGGTCAACCACTTTTCAGCGATAATATGATCCAACATCTTTTGGGCATCATTGAATAATTTGCTTGCTTCATCACCCATCAATTCATGCGTTAGAATTTCAGGATATTTTCCGCGCAATTCCCACGTATGAAAAAAGGGCGTCCAATCGATATACTGACGCAATTCTTCCATGTCATAATTTTCAAGCTGTTTTACACCCACCAAATTCGGTTTTTGGATGTCTTCTGCTTTCCAATCAATCTTAAATTTATTTGCACGCGCTTCTTCTAGTGGCAAGTATTTTTTGAAGCTTTTCTTTTTCGCATACATCTCACGGACTTGCTCGTATTCTGTTTTTATTGCGGCGTTAAATTCATCTTTTTTATCACTCAATAAACTACTCACAACTGTAACAGAGCGAGAAGCATCTAATACATAGACGGTTTGTCCACTTTTATAATGTTGATCGATTTTAACTGCTGTATGCACTTTTGAGGTTGTCGCCCCACCTATTAAAAGCGGAATATTCATTCCTTTCAGTTCCATTTCTTTGGCTACATGCACCATCTCATCTAACGACGGTGTAATCAAACCACTCAAGCCGATTACATCCACATTGTGTTCAATGGCAGCCGCAAGAATTTTATCGGCAGGAACCATCACACCCATATCAATGATGTCATAATTATTACAGCCTAAAACAACCGAGACAATGTTTTTTCCAATATCATGCACATCTCCTTTAACCGTTGCCATCAAAACTTTTCCTTTGGAACGGTTGTCCGTTTTAGACGCTTCGATGTAAGGGAGGAGATAGGCTACTGCTTTTTTCATGACACGAGCCGATTTGACAACCTGTGGCAAGAACATTTTTCCTGCTCCAAACAAGTCCCCAACTACATTCATACCTGTCATTAAATGACCTTCAATGACTTCAATAGGTTCATTCACGGTTTGACGTGCTTCCTCCACATCCTCATCAATAAAGTCTGCAATTCCTTTGACAAGTGAATGGGTAAGACGTTCTTGAATGGCTGTTTTTCTCCATGCTAAATCAACAACTTTTTCTTTACCTGAGCTTGCCACATTTTCAGCAAAATTAAGCAAGCGTTCGGTCGCATCTTCTCTTCGGTCCAATAATACATCCTCTACATGCTCGAGCAAATCTTTCGGGATATCATCATAAACTTCCAACATAGCTGGGTTTACGATTCCCATGTCTAAGCCTTCGCGAATAGCATGGTAAAGAAAAGCGGAGTGCATGGCTTCACGCACGGTATCATTCCCACGAAATGAAAACGATACATTACTAATTCCACCACTCACATGAGCGCCAGGGAGGTTTTCACGAATCCAACGGGTTGCTAAGAAAAAATCCAGGGCATTTCGACGGTGCTCGTCCATACCGGTTGCAACGGGAAAAACATTGGGATCAAAAATGATATCTTGTGGCGGAAAATGAACATCTTCCACTAAGATGCGATAAGATGCTGCACAAATGCCTATTCGTCTTTCGTAAGTATCAGCTTGTCCTTTATCGTCAAATGCCATCACGACAACTGCGGCGCCGTATTGTTTGATTTTTTTTGCTTCCTGAATGAATTTTTCTTTGCCTTCCTTCAAACTAATCGAATTGACAACGCATTTGCCTTGAACGCATTGTAAACCCGCTTCTACAATTTCCCACTTTGACGAATCAATCATGATAGGTACGCGAGAAATATCGGGTTCTGCAGCAATCAGGTTGAGAAATTTGACCATTGCTTCTTTGCCGTCAATCAAACCATCATCCATGTTGATGTCAATGATTTGCGCACCACCTTCTACCTGATCACGTGCGATTGATAAGGCTTCGTCAAATTGTTCGTCTTTAATTAAACGAAGAAATTTACGAGAACCAGCAACATTCGTTCGCTCTCCAATGTTTACAAAATTAGATTCTGGTGTTAGCTCCAACGGTTCTAAACCACTTAATTTCATATTCGGCAAATGCTGCCATTTATTGCGATAAACTCCTTTATAGTCAGGGTGTATACTCATTTTTATTCAATAGTTTTTTGTTATTAGGCAAAAGGATCCTTGATTTCGGTTACGCTCAGCCTACGGGCGTCTTGCAAGATGTTACTCTAAGTAATTAGTGATTAGTTTTTTTAGTCTTATGTCTAAGATCTTTGAGCGAAGCGATCTTTTATCTGTGACAAAAAAACTACATAATCACACTCCAATTGTCATCATTTGCTTGACCTTCCCAATCTTTAAAACGTTCTTTTCCGCCACGTGCCGCCCAGTCCGAATCGATTGTTAATTTTGAACTAATTCCTCCTCTTGGATTGCAAATCATCATTAGTCTCAAACGTTCTGGCTCATATGTTTCTATCAAATGATCGTAAAAAATATTGATCAAACGTTCGTAAGAAACTACTATATCCCGCAGGTGATAAGAGTATTGCTTTAATGACTTTAATTCCATGATCTTATTCTTTGGATAGAACGTGATATAGATCGCCGCAAAATCAGGTTGCTCTTGAACACCTAAGAATGTGAATTCTGGAATTTTAACTTTTATTTCGTACGCTTCCTTTGTTGGATTTGGAAGGGCAACTAAAATCGATTTGTCGATTTCTTTATACAATTTTGGCATGTTATTTTGTTTTTATTAGTCGTTAATTACTTCTTTTTCTTTTGGAGAATAGGTTGCTGCCAAATCAGCCATGGCTTTAATATGTGCAGGAGTTGTTCCGCAGCATCCGCCAATAATATTTACTAAACCTTCATCTAAGAACGTCTTAATTTGACTCGCCATAAAAGCAGGCGATTCGTCGTATTCACCCATTTCATTTGGCAAACCCGCATTTGGGTGTGCGCTCGTGAAAAATGGTGCTTTTTGCTTTAATATTTGCAAATAGGGACGTAATGCATTCGCTCCAAGCGCACAATTCAGTCCAATACTCAATAAATTCGCGTGCTGAACAGAAATCATAAACGCTTCAGTTGTTTGACCAGATAAGGTTCTTCCACTGGCATCCGTAATCGTTCCTGAAACCATAATTGGTAAGTCCGTTCCTAATTCTTCTTGAACTGAATTGATGGCGAATAACGCGGCCTTCGCATTTAAGGTGTCAAAAATTGTTTCAACCAATAAGATATCGGCACCCCCTGCGATCAATCCTTTGACCTGTTCTGCATAAGCAACCACCATTTTATCGAAAGTCGTTACGCGGAAACCGGGATCATTTACATCAGGAGAGAGCGAGAGTGTTACATTAGTTGGTCCAATAGATCCCGCTACGAATCGCGGTTTATCTGGGTTTTTGGCCGTGAATTCGTCGCAGACTTCGCGGGCTATTTTCGCTCCGAAATAATTTATATCATAAGCAGCCCTCTCCAAATGATAATCCGCTTGTGCAATGGTTGTTCCGCTAAAGGTGTTGGTTTCAATAATGTCCGCTCCCGCATCTAAATATTCGGCGTGAATAGCCTTGATAATATCCGGTCGCGTAAGAGACAGTAAATCATTGTTTCCTTTTAACGAATCAGGGTGATTCTCAAACCAACCTCTTCGAAAATCCTCTTCTTCCAAATGGTAGCGCTGAATCATTGTACCCATTGCGCCGTCAAGCACAAGGATGCGTTTTTTTAATATCGATCTAATATCCGCCATAGTGCGTTTTTATTTGTGCGGACCGGTATGAGAATGTTAAATTTTACTTATAGTGATAAGAGATAATCTTATCAGGAATTGGCACCTTATCTCTTGAAGGAGGCAGGTTGCCAAGGTTTCTCAGGGCCGGTCCCTCCACCTTTCTTTATAAGTTATTACTAAGAACGTAAAAGCCTTTTATCGAAGCTCGGTACAAAGATAATGTGAATCTTTTGAATAACAAAAGAAAATGGGAAAACTTGTATCTTTCCAAAAGAATTGAAAAACAATCCCTCTTTTTTTATGCAATCCCTCTGGTCGAATCATGAATTTGTTCGTTTTTGGTATTTAATTTTCTGTCGATAAAGGAAGGGAACGGTTAGCAATTTTATGAGAAGATTAGTGTTTTTTAAAACTAGGATCGCGGTGCTAATCGAAATTAGATCAAATACAAATGACCTGTACTATTCTCTCCATAATCACGGTTTCTTGCCTATTACCTATATAAAACTATTGACCAATTTCTAAAATCACTAGTCACTAGTCTCTATATAACCTGCTGGATCTCACAAAGCGATTTATAATAACCATTCGCTGCTATTAATTCAGTATGACTTCCGCGTTCAACGATTTCGCCGTTTTTAAGAACGATTATAAGGTCGGCATTACGAATCGTGCTCAACCGGTGAGCGATCACCAAAGATGTTCTGTTTTCCATCAACCGTTCGAGCGCAACTTGTACCAATTTTTCTGATTCGGTATCTAAGGCTGAGGTTGCTTCATCCAAAATCATGATGGGTGCGTTGGATAATACAGCGCGCGCAATACTGATGCGTTGTTTTTGGCCTCCTGAAAGTTTATTCCCTCGATCACCAATATTGGTTTCGTAACCCTGTTCAAGTCCTGAAATAAATTCGTGAGCATTTGCCACTTTTGCGGCAGCCATAATTTCTTCATCTGTGGCTTCTGGCTTTCCAAATGAGATGTTGTTTTTAATACTGTCGTTAAAGAGAATGGATTCTTGGGTGACCACACTAATTAGGCTGCGTAAATCCTTTTTTACGAACGATCGTATATCATGCCCATCCATAGCGATTTCCCCAGAGGTAACATCATGAAAACGAGGAATTAAATCGGCGATTGTCGACTTTCCACTACCTGATTCACCAACCAATGCAACCGTCTTTCCTTTTTCTATTTCGAAGGATATATTTTTAAGGACCAATTCTTCACCATAGGCAAAACTCACATTCTTAAAGGTGACATCATGCTCTAATGTAGTTTTGGAAAGTGGTGAGGTGGCTTCTTCAATTGGATCTTTAATTGAAATGATTTCGTTGACACGATCCAATGATACTTCTGCTTTTTTCAAATAAGTTAAGGCACTTGCGATACTGCTAATGGGACGAAGGAATTGTGAAAAGACAATGATAAAGGCAATGAATTGATCTCCTGTCATTTCTCCACTATCAGACAGAACTAATTGTCCTCCATACCAGACAATAGCGATTAAAACAATGGCCCCAAAAAATTCATTTAAAGGTGAGGAAAGGTCTTTTTTTCGAAATGTTCGCGTGATCAATCGCTGATGATGTTCGTTTTTTACTGAAAAGCGATCAACCGCAATTTTTTCGGCAGTAAAAGCTTTAATAACCCGAATTCCACTCAAACTTTCTTCGATTGTCGATACAAGCTCGCTCATTTGTTCCTGTCCCTTTTGTGAGGTTCGTTTTAAACTTTTGCGAATGCGAGAGATGGCCAAGGCACTAACAGGTAAAAGAATCAACGAAAAAGTAGTCAGCTGTGGACTCCAATAAAAGAGAATTGCCAGGTTGACAATGATGGCAATCGGTTCGCGGAAAACAAGTTCTAATGTCGAAACAACTGCAATCTCAACTTCATTCAAATCGGCCGTTAGACGCGTTAAAATATTGCCCTTTTTCTCTTCTGAATAGAAACCTAAATGTAAACGCATAGCCCGGTCAAAGAGTTTTTTTCGCAAATCTCTCACAACTGCCATCCTCAGAAAAGATTGATGATACACTGCGCTATAACGGAAGAGGTTTTTTAAGAAAAAAGCAATCAAAACAGAAATACAAACGAATTGTAACGCACCTAATTCTTTATGTTCGAGCACAAATTCGTATTGGATATATTGAAAGTATTCAGAGAAATATTGAAATAGATTTTCGCGTTGTTCCCATATCGGTTTTAATATTTCAACCGCTGCCGTATCATCTGTTTTAAAGATAATGCGCAGAAATGGAATGAATAGCACCAACGAGAGTAGGTTGAAGATTACAAACAATAGATTACTAACGATCACCAAGATGGTTGTTCGTTTGTAAATAAAGGTGAGTTTAAAAAGTTGAATTAGTCCTTTCACAGTTAACAAAAGTAGGATTGAAATTGGAATATCGGAAATAAAACGAAAGTGATTTTAAAGTTTCAATGTCTTTTTTATAAAAACGAGCGAAAGATGCGCATTCCTCCCGTGAAGTTCAGCGGTGAATCGCAACATACTAAGAAGTAAATTATTACTTTTGTAGCATGAGTTCAATAAGACTAAAAAAAATGGAGGGGGTAATTTTGGCAGAGCTAGGTCAATATTTCCGTGAGCAGGCAAGAACAGTGTGTTTGGGGGCAATGGTTACGGTTACCGAAGTACGTATGGTTCCTGACATGTCTTATGCCAAGACTTTTATCAGTATTTTCGGACATCCTGATCGAAACGAGGTCTTTAAAAACATCAAGAAGCACAAGGATGAGATTCGCTTTGAAATGGGAAAACGATTAGGTAAAACATTGCGCCGAATTCCAGACTTTAGCTTTCATATTGATGATAGTATCGAGTATGCTATGGAAATTGATAAATTGCTAAAAGAGTAAGTGAACTCTTCTTTTTTCATAGCACGACGGTATTTGTTTTCAAAAAAAACACAGAACGTCATCAATATCATCTCAGGTGTTTCTGTTTTTGGTATCATGATTTCTACTGCTGCTATGGTTATTATTCTCTCTGGTTTTAATGGAATTGAAGGCTTGGTCATGGAGATGTTCAATTCATTTGATTCAGATATTGAGATTAAGGCAGAAAAATCCAAAACATTTGACCGTTCTTTTATTCCTGAAGCTGTTTTCGACTCGGAGGGTTTAGTGAATTATTCAACTGTTATTGAGGAAATTGCAATTGTGAAAAATGAGGATCATTTCATCATTGGAACGATTAAAGGGGTTGAAGATTCTTTTCTAGAAATGTGCGATATGCAAGGCCATTTGCTAGATGGTAAAGGAGCGATTAATGATGGATACGGACCCTTAGCATTAATTGGTGGTGGCGCGATCGAAAACCTAGATGGTTATATTTTTCAAGTGCCGGGTGAATATGAATACTTTACCATCTATTCGCCAAACCGTGATAAAAAAATCAGCAGTAATCAGGTTAAAAATATTGACGCTTTTACCACGAGTCAGATTCCAGTGGTTGGTGTCTTTGGATATAATAATGATGTTGATCAAAATTATCTAATTGTTCCAATTGACTATGCGGCGGAAATCTTTAAATATGAAAATGAAATTACGCAAGTCGAACTTGACTTTGCGGAAGGAATCGACTTAGAGCAGAAGCAAGAGGAACTCAAACTTCTCTTGGGCCCTAGTTTTAGTGTAAAAACAAATTTTGAACAGAATAAATTGATTTTTGAAACCAGTCAAAGTGAGAAGTGGATTACAACACTTTTATTGGGTTTTATCTTCTTTTTAGCAACCTTCAACATGGTGGCATCCATAACCATGTTAGTCATTGAGAAAAAGGAGAATATGAAAACTTTGAGTGCTTTGGGAGCTAAAGAGTTTCAGTTACGCCGAATTTTTTTCTTTGAAGGATTGTTGATCAATGGTCTTGGCTTGGTTTTGGGTTTGGGTGTGGGTTATGGAATTTGTTGGATGCAGCAATCCTATGGCCTCATAGAAATGCAGAATAGTACCGTAGATTATTTTCCAATTCTTATGAAATGGCAAGATTTCATGTTAATTTTATCCATCACTTTGACTTTTGGAACATTGGCAGCATATTTGCCAAGTAGGTTTTTAATACAACGCATAATTAATTAAACTATGATTAAGAAAATTAGCTTCAGTTTTGTTTTGTTTTTGTCTTTAATTGGTTTTTCTCAAAATCGAATGACACCCGAATTGTTGTGGAAATTAAAGCGGATTGGAAATATCGCCGTTTCTCCCGATCATACCCAAATTTTGTTCAGCCTAAAATCCTACGATTTAGCTAAAAATAGTGGAAGTAGTGATTTGTACGTGATGCCGATTAAAGGGGGGACGCCAACTCAAATAACCAATAGACCAGGAAGTGAGTTTGATGCGCAATGGCGTCCAGATGGCAAGGTGATCGGTTTCTTAGCGAAAGACGAAATAGATGGTGTGGTGAATATATTTGAAGTAAATCCAGATGGTTCTAACCTTTCACAAATCTCTCGAAACGGAATAGATATAACTGGGTTTAAATATTTTCCTGATGGAAAAAAAGTCTTGTTTACACGAGAAGTGAAATTGAACAAGGTAAATTCCAATGAGATCGAAAAGGACTTGCCAAAATCAAATGCACGTGTAATTGATGATTTAATGTACAGACATTGGGGAGAGTGGGATAGAGGTGTTCGCACACATATCTTTTTTGCGACAATTGAGAATGGACAAATGCAAGGGAGAGGTGTTGATATCATGAAGGATGAAAACTTTGATGCGCCATTAAAGCCTTTTGGTGGAATGGAGCAAATTACGATCTCACCTGACGGAAATCGAATTGTATATGCTTGTAAAAAGAAGGAAGGTGTTCAATACGCGATTAGTACGAATTCCGATATTTATATCTATGATATTTTGATGGGTTCGGTGCACAATATGTCGAGTAAAATGATGGGGTATGATTTGGATCCATCTTTTTCGAATGATGGTAAAAAATTGGCTTGGTTGAGTATGGAACAAGACGGGTTTGAATCGGATAAGAACGATATCATTGTTCATGATTACGAAACGCAGTTGAAGACGAATATCACAATCGATTTTGATCTCACTGTATCGACTTTTGTTTGGGGAGCCGAAGGAAAGAAAATCTATTTCAAATCTGTTCACGAAGCAACTGAGCAATTGTTTGAATACGATTTTAAGAAAAAAGAGATTCGTCAACTTACTCATGGTGTTCACAATTATACGTCACTCGCTTTTGCAGGTGATAAATTAATTGGCGGTCGTCAAGATATGAATCATCCTACGGATATTTTTTCGGTAGACATTAAGTCAGGTAAAGAAGAGCAATTAACAGAGGTGAACAAAGAAATCTACGATACGCTCGAATTGGGTAAAATTGAAAAGAGATGGGTGACGACCTCAGATGGTTTGAAGCAATTGGTGTGGGTCATTTATCCACCGAATTTTGATCCTGATAAGAAATATCCTGCTCTTTTGTATTGTCAAGGTGGTCCGCAAAGCGCAGTGAGTCAGTTTTTCTCTTATCGTTGGAATTTTCAATTAATGGCGGCGAACGATTATATTATAATTGCTCCAAATAGAAGGGGTTTACCTGGGTTTGGGCAAGAATGGAATGATGCGATCTCAGGTGATTGGGGCGGACAACCAATTGACGATTATATTTCTGCTGTTGATGATCTAAAAAAGGAACGCTTTATTGATGGAAAGCGAATTGGTGCGGTAGGAGCAAGTTATGGCGGTTATTCGGTATATTATTTAGCGGGTATGCACGAGAATAGATTTAAATGTTTTGTTTCGCATTGCGGCTTATACAACCTGGAGAGTTGGTATGGTACAACGGAAGAGTTGTTCTTTGCTAATCATGATATTGGTGGTCCTTATTTTAATCAAATTGTGCCTAAAAGTTATGCTGAATTTTCGCCGCATAAAATGGCGTCTAAATGGAATACACCTATGTTGATTTTTCATGGGGAACAAGATTTTAGAGTGCCGCTTAACCAAGGAATGGAAGCTTTTCAAGTGTTGCAGTTAAAAGGAATCGAAAGCAAGATGATTTTATTTCCTGATGAAAATCATTGGGTATTGTCACCGCAGAATGGCGTTTTTTGGCACCGTGAATTTTACAGTTGGCTTGATCGCCACCTGAAATATGGTGCGCACTAGAATACTTCTTCTATCACTTTATCTTTGTAGGATTGGCCAATCGGGATACTTTTGTCGCCCAAGATTAAATTACCTGTTTCTAATGCGGTAACGACATCTTTGTTTACTATGAAGGATTTGTGGCAGCGAATAAACTGTGAGGAGGGCAGTTGTTCTTCCAATGATTTTAAGGACATTAATGCCGTTATTCTTCCCGTAGAAACGTGAAATGAGACATATTCTCGCATACCTTCAATGTACTTGATGTCATTGAAGTGGATCTTATATAATTTATGGTCGGCCTTAACGGTTAAATAGTTGTTTTTAAATTCGGCTGTGCTCGCGCCGTTATTTCGCATGTCAAATAAGGCTTTTGCTTTGTTGATGGCCTTAATGAATCGGTCAATTGAAAAGGGTTTTAAAAGGTAATCTACAGCTTCTAATTCAAATCCTTCGACCGCGTAATTTTGATAGGCAGTTGTGAAGATAACTAGCGGCTTTTTTGTTAATGATTTTACAAAATCAGTACCCAATAAATCTGGCATTTGAATGTCTGTTATGATCAAATCTACATGCTGCTCATTGACGGCATTTAAAGCCTCCATGCCATTCTTATAACTACCTACTAATTCGAGATATTGTATCGTAGATACATAACGTTCTACAAGATTTCTTGCTAATTGTTCGTCGTCTATTATGATGCACTTCATGCTGTTAATTTTATTTTTAAGATGGAAGAATAATAGGTTTTGTCCATTTTTAAGATCAATTCATGTGAGGATGGATACAATAAGTTTAATCGCCGTTGGACATTGTCCATCCCTACACCTCCAACCGAATCTTTTTTTAATGTATCATTCGTTGTGCTATTGGAAGCCTCTAGTATGAGGGCTGAATCTTTTGTCTTGATTGAAATTTTAATCCACCCATTGGTTTTGTCATGATGATTGCTGTGCTTAAAACAATTTTCGATAAACGGTAAAAGGAGTAATGGGCTTATTTTTAAATTCGGCTCTGTAATGTCAATTTTTACGTCGATATTACTATCGTCATCATCCCGTAATAATTGCAGTTTGATAAAACTTTCAATATGCGCTAATTCCGCCCCCAAGGTTACTGTTTGTTCATTGCCATCATAGGTGACGTATCTTAAAATATCAGACAATTGCAAGATTGCTTCTCCTGTTTTTTTATTGTCAAACTGAGAAAGTGAATAAATATTATTGAGGGTGTTAAATAAAAAATGTGGATTAATCTGTGCTTTTAGTGCCTTCGTTTCTGCCTCCAACATTTTGTTTTTTAAGGTCAAACTTTCCTCTGTTTTGATTTGAAGCAAAAGTGATTTTCGGATGAGTGCACTGATTATAATTGGGGGAACAAGTGACATCATTCGACCAATGAAAACAAATAAAAATGAACGTCCTTCAAAATGACGTATGGCAATTGGAAAGTTTTCGTCCAAATAGATGTCCAGTATCCCAAAACTTAGTATCAGTGCTAATCCTGTTGCGAATAGCCATATAAAGTAGGTCTTCTTTAATCCTTTCTCTAAGTATTTTGGTTGGAATGCGAGCAGGTTCAGGTAGAAGATCAGAATTTGTGGAATAGCAAAGGCACCTACTCGAAGGATAATTAGACTCAAGTCTCCTGCGGGGGATAATATTGTTATGGCTGCTAAATAATAGAGCGTCCAAAAGAAAATTGAATACTTTACGGTTGTGTTCATTGGTGGTGGAGTAGATGTCGCATAAATGTATACTTTAATTGTAAAATTACGTAATCATAATTTATCAGTTAACCTTATTCAATCAAGCTCGTATCTTTGTCAAGATTATGCACTAATTTCTCTATTTATCTCAATTCATAGATTCGCGACAATTTGGCTGAGGTACAAATACTGATTTTTGTCAGTTAATTTTTCGTTTCATTGAATAAAACGGTTTATTCATAGAAAATTAACCCAATGTCTAAAAATAATGTAACAAATTTGCACTGCATTTCGTCTTCTCGATAAATTTGCTCGGGAAGCTTTATATCAAATTAATAAAACATGTTTAGATTATTTAGTTTTACTTTCCTTTTAGTCTTTGCTTCGCTTAGTTTTGGGCAAGAAAAAGTCACGCTCAGCGGTCATTTAACGGATGCGGATTCGGGAGAGGATCTTTTGGGTGCACGAATTGCCGTTAATGAGTTACCGGGCGTTGGTGCTATTACGAATGATTATGGGTTTTACTCCTTAACTGTTCCTAAAGGAACCTATTCAATTACGTTTAAATCAATTTCATTTGAAACGAAAACGGTAACGATCGAATTACAAGCTGATCTCGTTTATGATTTAGAAATGGCACCGGAAGGGCGAATGATTGGTGTGGTTGATGTGACGGGAGAAAAAATGGACGAAAATGTCACTTCTGCCGAAATGGGGGTTGATAAGATTAATGTAAAGGATGTAGATAATATTCCAGTGCTCTTTGGTGAAAAGGATATCATGAAAACCATGCAACTGCTTCCAGGTGTAAAATCTGCAGGAGAAGGAAATTCAGGTTTCTATGTACGTGGTGGTTCGGCTGATCAAAATCTCATTCTCCTTGATGAAGCGCCAGTTTATAACGCTTCCCATTTGCTCGGTTTCTTTTCTGTCTTCAATTCTGATGCCTTGAAAGATGTTAAATTATATAAGGGGGGAGCACCTGCTGAATATGGGGGTAGACTTTCTTCGGTAATGGATATTAAAATGAAAGATGGGAATGCGAAACAACTTTCCGTCAGCGGAGGTTTGGGGCTGATTTCCTCTAAATTGACAATCGAAGCGCCTATTGTTAAAGATAAAGGATCGTTTATCGTTTCTGGTCGAAGAACATATGCTGATTTATTTCTGGGCTTCTCAAATAACCCCGCAGCTGAAAATTCAATCCTCTACTTTTATGATCTAAATGCCAAAGCCAATTACCGCATTGGAAAAAATGACCGCGTCTTTATTTCTGGATATTTTGGACGTGATAAATTCGGTTTTTCTGATCAGTTTGGATTTGATTGGGGGAATGCAACGGGAACGGTGCGTTGGAACCATCTTTACAGTGATCGTCTTTTTGGAAATACTTCCTTAATCTTTAGTAATTATAATTATAAAATTAAATTCGGGTCTGGAGATGAGTCTTTCCAAATTGGATCCGAAATTCAAGATATCAACTTTAAAGAAGATTTTAACTTCTATATCAACTCAAACAATACCTTAAATTTCGGGGGGAATTTTATTCATCATACTTTTAGACCAGGTGAAATCGAAACGGGATCGGATATCGATTTTGTGCTGAATGATATTGACGAACGCCGTTCTTTGGAATCTGCCTTGTATATTTCTAATGAACAGTCCATTAAGAAAAGATGGAAAATTATTTACGGTTTGCGCTATTCTAATTTTGTGCAAATTGGTCCAGGGAATATCTTTTCATTTAATGAAAATGGGGACATTACGGGGTCAACTTCTTACGGGAAATGGGAGAAAGTTCAAGCATACAATGGGCTGGCTCCACGCTTAAGTGCAAGTTATATTTTAAATGAAAAAAGTTCAATCAAAGGATCATTTGCACGGACGTATCAATACATTCATTTAGTGTCAAATTCCACTTCTTCTTTGCCAACAGATGTTTGGATGCCGTCTAGTTCAAATATTAAACCTCAAATTGCGGATCAAATTGCTGTTGGTTATTTCCGTAATTTCTTTGATAATATGCTCGAATTCTCAGCTGAAGCGTACTATAAAGATATGCAAAACGTTATTGATTATAGAGATGGTGCTGAGGTGACACTTAATCCAGCGGTTGAAGGTGAATTATTATACGGAATCGGTCGGGCGTATGGTCTCGAATTATTATTGAAAAAACGAAGAGGCAAATTTACGGGGTGGATTTCGTATACCTTGTCTCGCACCGAGCGTCAATTTGATGAAATCAACGACGGCGCTTGGTATGCCGCTCGACAAGATCGTACACATGATTTTTCGATTGTAGCCATGTATAATTTCACGGAGCGTATAAGTCTTTCTGGAACATGGGTGTATTATACCGGTAATGCGGTTACTTTCCCAAGTGGGAAATATGAAATTTTTGGGCAGACAGTCGATTTGTATAGCGAACGTAATGGTTATCGAATGCCGGATTATCACCGTTTAGATTTAGGTTTAACCTTGCTGAATAAGAAATTTAAAATGGTAGCAGATCCAATTACAGGTGAAGAGATGAAAGTAGCAAAGAAGTTCGAGTCAAGCTGGAATTTTTCAGTCTACAATGCTTATGGAAGAGAAAATGCTTTTTCAATTGATTTTAGAACAAATGAAACGACTGGTGTAACTGAGGCAGTGCAATTGTCTTTGTTTAAAATTGTGCCTTCAGTGAGTTATAACTTTAAATTTTAAGCAAGATGAAAATGAATAAAATAAAATCACACTTCTTCCTGCTTATGGTGCTGTTTTCTTTAACTGGTTTTTACAGTTGTGAAAAAGTAATTGATGTACCCTTGAATGATGCAGATCGTGAAATTGTTGTGGAAGCGATAGGTCGCAATTTTTTAGGTGAGAGCTATATCCTACTTTCACGCAGTGGTTCTGTCTATAATGATGGTGGTTTTGAGCGATTGTCTGGCGCGGTAGTGACGGTAACGGATGATGATGGAAATGTTTTTGCTTTTGTCGAAGATATAACTGATCCAGGTCGTTATCTATCAGTTGATTTTGTCGCGCAGCCGTCCACACAATATAGTTTGTCAGTTAATATTGAGGCACAGTCTATAACGGCTTCAAGTTCTTCGCTTTCTGAACCAGTTATCGATTCATTGACGTATATTAATACAGGGGGGGGCTTTGGCGGTTCGCCAACTGATACTTCATATTTGCTTTTTTATAATTTTGTGGACAATGCGGATGAGGTTAATTTCTATCAAGTCAGTGCCTGGGTAAATGGTGTGAAAGATGATAATTTTTACATAGGAAATGATGTTCTTGGTAACGGTCAATTGGCATCAGCTCCTCTTTTTGCAACGGAAATTGGTCCAAAAGATACAGTTTTCATTGAGCTTCGATCTATGGATGAGGATGCGTATACCTACTTGTCAACGCTTTCAAGTAATATTAATTCAGGTCCTTTTTCTGCTACTCCTGCTAATCCTGTCTCAAACCTGAGTCAAGGGGTTGGATTGTTTAGTATTTATATGGTGGATACCATGACGATAATTTTGCCTTAATTCCTTCAATAATGAACCTTTACAAATTTAGCTCTCTATGTCTTTTTGCTCTTTTAGGGCTTTTAGCATGCGAAAAGGTGATTGATGTTCCGTTAAATGAAGCGGCCCAAACCGTTGTCGTAGAGGCTGTTTTAAAGGATGGTTTAGGCAATAATTATGTGCGTATTTCTAAGGCTGGGACGGTTTACAGTGAGGGTGAGTTTGAAACAATTGCTGATGCTGTGATTACGATAACCGATTCAGAAGGAAATCTGTTTCTCTTTCCACATGTTGAAGATGGTTATTATTCTTTACCCACGTTTGAAGTGATTCCCGGTAGAGGATATGATTTGGAGGTGCTCACATTGGATCGAAGAATTACAGCAACGTGCCAAGCCAAATCAAAACCATCCATTGATTCATTAACCTATATTCCATTGTCAGGTGTGTTTGGTGTTCCTGAAACCGATACCGTTTATTTGGTCTCTTTTCATTCCGTTGATAATGTCGCTGAACGTAATTTTTATTGGGTGAAAATATTTAGAAATGGAACTGAAAATAGTGGGTTTTACCTGGGAAATGACGACTTCATTAATGGGCAATATTATGAGGCGCAATTTTTCGGTTCTGAGGCTGATCCTGGTGATTCAGTTTTTGTTGAGATGATCTCGTGTGACGAGGCGAATTATAATTATTTAGTCGGCTTATCAAATAATTTTGATATAGATTTCGAGATAGCGAGTAGCATATTGGAGGCAGGTGCGAGAAAATGCGTTTCTTCATTTCTATAGAGCA
>JALQVX010000249.1 GCA_023263555.1 Crocinitomix sp. | reverse complement strand
TTCCACTTACCTTCTAACCTATACTATTCGCTCATTCAGCTATTACCGACCCTCGCGAAATAAAAAGGTATAGAACGGCTAATTCCAGTAAAGAGTTCATGAATTTGTCCACTTATCGACTCGAGCAAAAATAGATTCGAGCCAAGACAGATGTATGCGCCAACTTGTATTAATCCTTCTTATTGCCTATTCTCAGCAGAATTTCAGTCAGATTGTTAATGTTGAAAATCAACGATTGTCTGCAAAAAAAGAAGGCTTTTCAGGAAGTATTGATGCGAATCTGAATTATTCGGTGAATACAAAATCACTCCTGCAATTCAGTTCCCGACTGAATGTGGCTTATCTAAAAAAAAGGCAGTACTAGCTAAAATGCTCGACGATATCGAAATTGCTGTTGATAGCCAAATTGGCGATTTAATTCAACAATTGAAAAAAACGTTTGGACCGAACGCGAATGACGATTGGTAAAGCAACAGATTGATAAATTAGAATACCATTTGATTTTAATTGAATGGTATTTTTTTCCCTTTTTGTGGGACTAGAATCATCATCAATTAGGGAAATCTTCCCATTTTTGCGAAAAAAAAGTTATGGACTTTGACTTGATCCTACTGACACAAGAAAAATACATTGCCCCCACCGAATCCGATTGGTATACGAAACAAGTTTTACACGAAGATCAATTGGTATTAGACGCGCTCGCTGCAAAAGGATTAAAAGTAGATAAAAAAGATTGGGCTGATCTTGAATTTGATTGGTCGACTACTAAAACAATTCTTTTTCGTTCGACTTGGGATTATTTTCACCGTTATGATGAATTTAAAATATGGTTAGCACAAGTCAAATCCAAAACACAACTCATCAATTCTGCTGATCAAATCCTTTGGAATGTAGACAAGCATTACCTCCTTGAACTTGAACAGAAGAATATACCTATTGTAGAAAGTCTTTTCATTGCTAAAGGAACAACAAAATCCTTGCAAGAGCTACACAAAGAGAACGATTGGAATGATACAGTTCTTAAGCCAACTATTTCTGGAGCAGGAAGGCACACCTATCGCTTACATCGTGGAAATTATACCGAACACGAAGAATTATTCGCCACCTTAATTGCGCAAGAAGATTTTATTTTACAACCTTTTCAAAAGAATATAGTCATTCACGGAGAAGTGTCTTATGTGGTAATAGACGGAACTTATAGTCACGCTGTGCACAAATTTGCTAAAGTTGGTGATTACCGCGTTCAAGATGATTTTGGAGGAAGCCATTTCCTTTATGCTCCGTCAAAAGAAGAAATTAATTTCGCAGAACAATGTGCAAACACATGCGATCCCGTTCCGCTATATGCTCGCGTAGATGTGATTTGGGACAACGAAAACAAGTTAACCTTAAGTGAGTTAGAATTAATTGAACCAGAATTGTGGTTTAGGCATAAAAATGAAGCAGCCGATCGATTAGCAGAAGCAATTGTTCGCCGATTGTTTTAACCTTATAATTCCAGTTTCAAGTATCGCGACGTTTCCGTTTTGAATTTTTTAACAAATTCTTCAGGTGTCCCCTCTCCTACTATTTGCCCCCCATTATTGCCTCCGTCCGGACCGATATCGATTATATGATCGGCGACTTTTACGATATCTAAATTATGTTCGATAACCAAGACTGTATTTCCCTCATCAGCTAACCTTTGTAATACACCGAGCAACATTTTAATGTCGTCAAAATGCAAGCCTGTGGAAGGTTCATCTAAAATATAAATCGTTTTTCCAGTACTTTTCTTAGAAAGTTCAGTTGCTAGTTTTACCCGTTGCGCTTCACCTCCTGAAATTGTTGTTGACGCTTGGCCTAAACGAATATAACCTAAACCAACCGAGTTCAAGGTATCCAATTTTCGTTTGATTTTTGGCACGTGCTCAAAAAAGCTCGCTCCATCTTCAATCGTCATTTCGAGTATATCATTGATGTTCTTTCCCTTATAACGCACCTCTAACGTTTCGCGATTATACCGTTTCCCTTGACAGGTTTCGCACTCGACATAAACATCAGGTAAAAAATTCATCTCAATCACTCTTAACCCTCCTCCTTTACAGGTTTCACAGCGTCCACCAGCCACATTAAAACTAAATCGACCGGCTTTATAGCCCCGAATTTTTGATTCATTTATACTCGCGAATAAATTTCGAACCTCTGTGAACAAACCTGTATAAGTTGCGGGATTTGAACGGGGCGTCCTACCAATTGGTGATTGATCAATATCAATGACTTTATCTAAATGTTCGAGCCCTTTAATTGACTTATACGGCAATGGTTTTTTCACCCCGTTATAGATATGTGCATTGAGAATCGGATAAAGGGTATGATTAATCAAAGATGATTTTCCACTACCAGAAACACCTGTTACACAGACAAATTTGCCCAACGGAATCTTTAAGTTGACATTTTTGAGGTTATGACCCGTCGCACCGATTAATTCTAAATAATCTCCATTCCCTTTTCTTCTCTCTTTCGGAACTTCTATCTTCAGTTCCCCTTTCAGATAAGCCGCTGTGGTGCTATCTCCCGCTTTTAATTCGGCCAAGGTGTTCGCAGCAACGATTCTACCACCGTGAATACCTGCTTTTGGACCAATATCGACAATAAAATCTGACTCTTCCATCATTTCCTTATCGTGTTCAACCACAATAACAGAATTTCCGCCGTCTCTCAATTTTTTTAAGGATTGAATGAGTCGCGTATTGTCGCGCTGATGCAGACCGATACTCGGCTCATCTAGGATATACAAAACATTCACCAATTCAGACCCAATTTGAGTCGCTAATCGAATCCGTTGAGCCTCCCCGCCAGATAAACTTGACGAAGAACGGTTGAGACTGAGGTAATGTAATCCCACATCCATCAAAAAACGCAGACGATTATTAATTTCTTTTAGTACTTCTCGACCTATTTTTAACTGACGTTCACTCAACTCTTCTGCTACTTTTTCAAACCATGCCTGCAAGGTAGAAATGTCTGAATTGGCCAATTCACCGATACTCTTTTCGTTGATTTTAAAATAACCGGCCTCTTCTTTTAAACGTGTTCCGTTGCATTTATCGCAGGTCATTTTATTCATAAAATTCTCCAACCAACGGCGTGAAGCAGGTGATGGAGCATCTTCATAATGACGCGCTAGAAAATTAGCAATTCCTTCAAATGAGAAACTTTGCTTCGAATCGTCAATTGTAATAACCTGTTCAAATCCGTACAATAATTTATTAATCACCTCTTCAGGAATCTTTGAGATGGGATCTGCGATAGAATAGCCAAAAGCTTCCACTATGGTTTGCAACTTTCCACCAATCCAATTATTTTTTAATTTACCTAAAGGTTCAAACCCTCCATTTTTAATCGATTTTGTTTGATCTGGAATGACTTTATCAAGGTCTATTTCAGAAATCACGCCCAAGCCGTTGCATTTTGAGCAAGCACCATAAGGCGAATTAAAGGAAAATAAATTCGGTTCAGGTTCGCTGTATGAGATCCCGGTTGTTGGGCACATCAAGAATCTACTGTATTGTGTTGTTTCGTTGGTTTCATGATGTTGCACAAAAACTACATCTTGCCCATATTTTAGACCTGTTTGGATGGCTGCTGCAACTCTATTTCTATGATCCGAAGTGACATGAATGCGATCAATCACAATTTCAATGTCATGAATTTTATAACGATCAACACGCATACCTGGTGTCAAATCCGTAATTACACCGTCAATGCGCACCTTTGAAAATCCCATTTTCGAAATCTGCTCAAATAGTTCACGGTAATGGCCTTTACGTCCTTTAACTTTGGGAGCAAGAATGACTATCTTCTCATTATTGCAACGCTCTAAAATTAATTCGATAATTTGGTCATCTGTATATTTGACCATTTTCTCGCCCGTATTATAAGAATAGGCTTCTCCGACACGAGCAAAAAGCAAACGCATAAAATCATAGACTTCTGTCACAGTTCCCACTGTTGATCGTGGACTGCGATTCACTGTTTTCTGTTCAATCGAAATAACCGGACTTAAACCTAAAATCTCATCCACATCCGGTCGTTCCAACCCCCCTAAAAATTGACGAGCGTAGGCTGAGAACGTTTCCAAGTAACGCCTTTGTCCTTCTGCAAAGATAGTATCAAAAGCCAAAGAAGATTTCCCGCTACCACTCAATCCGGTAAATACGACCAATTTGTTTCTTGGGATTTTAAGCGAAATATTTTTTAGATTGTGAACCTTCGCACCGTATATTTCGATAAACTCTTCTTGTGAATTATTATTTGCCATTCTATCCTACACTATAACGATTTACACCAATTATTAGGATGAAAAATGACAATCATCAAAGCGCCATTTGAACCCTTATTTGGTGGTATGAAATTAATCAATTCTCGGCAGACAATTGGTGCTCAAACTTAGAATTTATTTTTTTCTTTCGGGACCAATTTGAAAGCTGTAACTAGAAGGAAATTAAGATATATCCAGATTAAAATGAGCACAAGAGAATCATGCGGAATAAATTTTGCAATATTCAAGGCTAAAAGCGAAGATACTAATCCAAGAATAACAAAAACAAAAGCCACTTGACGATCATTCAATCCTTTATAAACGAGTGTATGTGTTGTGTGATCTTTTCCACCAATCATAGGCGATTGCCCATTCGCAATTCGTCGAATGGTAACAAAAGTTGTATCAATAATAGGGATAGAGAAAGTGATGGCCACCAAGGTCATATTTGTAAAGATTGAATAGTCTCCGGCTTCAATTCCATTATTCCATAATAATTTGATAGAAAAATAGGCAATAAACATTCCCAAAAATTGCGATCCAGAATCCCCCATAAACATTTTCGACAGGTTCCAATTAAAGAGCAAAAAACTCACGAGTGAGCCCAAGATGGAAATCAGTAAAAAGAATTCGACATTATTTAAAAAGTAAAAGGGTAAGGAAATCCCCAACATCACCAAAATAATAAAGATCGTTGCGATACTGGCTATTCCGTCCATATTGTCCAACATATTGATCGAGTTCATTACACCAATAACCCATATAATCGTGACGGCATAATTCACTAAATCAGAACCAAAGAGTTGAATCTCGTTATCAGTTATAATTAAAAGAACACCACAGAGTAATTGAGTAGCTAATTTCAACATTGGGCGTGTATCATAGGCATCATCAGAGAGTCCGAGGAGAAAAGCCAGAGAGATACTAAAAAAGAGACCTAATAATTCCTTATTTTGAAAAACGTCTTGCTGACCAAAAATAATGGCATAAAACATGAAACTCATTAGGTAGGAAATATAAAAACTGATTCCTCCCAAAGAGGGTTTTGAAATATTGCTCCATCTAATTTCAAGGTGATTTTTGTTTCGTATACCTAAAGTTTTTGCAAACCGCAAAAAGAACGTATTGATGATAAGAGAGAGGAAAAAGGCTCCACCAAAGAAAGCTGAAATTTGCAATACAGAATTTAATGTTTCCACAATTAAAAAGGTGATTTGAATGTATGAAAATCATGTTCAAC
>JALQVX010000218.1 GCA_023263555.1 Crocinitomix sp. | reverse complement strand
TGATATTTTATGTGTGATCACGAATGATGGTTGGTGGGGAGATACGCCAGGATATAAACAGCACCGTATGTTTTCTCGCATTCGTGCGATTGAAAATCGACGTAGTTTGGCTCGTGCAGCGAATACAGGAATCTCGTGTTTTATTGACCAAAAAGGAAATGTCATCTCAGAATTAGGATGGAATGAGGAAGGAGCAATTGCTGCTTCGCTAAATCGTAATAAAGAGATCACCTTTTTTGTGCGCTACGGAGATGTGATTGGTCGTCTTTCGATCTTTTTAACAATTGCTATGCTCGTTTATGCTTTTACGATTTATGCTAAAACGACCGGTCTTGCAGATAAGGCACACTTAACCCGTAAATAAGTTTTATCTTTGTCTCCATTTTAGGGAGAATATCTGCCATTATTAAACCGCATTTGACACTTTGCCACCTTATCTGATAAGGTTTTGAGGTAATTTGTGACAGATTGTCTTAATGTCTGCAATGGCAACCTTTTTGCTTAAAGAAACTCAAATTGATTAAAGATGGCTGAGAAAGAAAACGAAGACCTAAGAGATAATACGGTTAACGAACAAAAAATAGATAATTCAGATGCAATGAACGAGAATCAGGATGCTGTAAATCAAGATAGCACCGAAAGTTCTGATGACACTTCAGAGAGTGAAGAGAAGTTGCCGACGCTCGAGGAACAATATGCTGAATTGAACAATAAATATGTTCGCCTCTATTCAGATTTCGATAATTTCAGAAAGCGTACAATTAAAGAAAAAGCTGATATCATTTCTACTGCAAGTGGTTCTTTGATGAAGGATCTATTAGGTACGTTGGATGATTTTGAGCGTGCAATTGAAAACAATGACAAATTAACCGATATCGAAAGTGTTAAAGAAGGGTTTAAATTGATCTATCATAAGTTTTCTGCAACACTAAAGCAAAAAGGTCTTGAAGCAATGGACTGTAAAGGAGAAGTTTTTGATGCGGATAAACATGAAGCAGTCACGAATATACCTGTAGAAGATCAAGCACAAAAGGGAAAAATTATTGACGTGATTGAGCGCGGTTATAATTTACATGGAAAATCATTGAGATACGCGAAAGTTGTCGTAGGTCAATAATTTAAATAGAATTCATGAGCGGAAAAAGAGATTATTACGAGATTCTTGATGTCGAGCGAAATGCAGATGAAAAGACGATAAAAAAAGCGTATCGCAAGATTGCGCTTAAATATCATCCCGACAAAAATCCAGGTGATAAAGCGTCAGAAGATAAGTTTAAAGAAGCGGCTGAAGCATACGAAATTCTGAGTGATGCTGATAAAAGAGCGCGATACGATCGTTTTGGACATCAAGGTGTAGGTGGAGCCTCTCAAGGTGGTGGTGGCTTCGGCGGAATGAATATGGATGATATCTTTGATCAGTTTGGAGATATTTTCGGAAGTTCTTTCGGTGGTGGCGGTCGACGAGGTGGTGGCGGTGGCTCGCGTGTAGCGCGTGGCTCTGATTTGAGAATCAAAATCAAATTAACATTAAAAGAGATCGCACTTGGTGTAACGAAAAAAATTAAGGTTAATAAATTGGTGAACGCCGAAGGCGTTACTTATAATACATGTAAAACATGTAATGGTCAAGGTAGAGTGATGCGTGTGACGCAAACTATGCTAGGTGCCATGCAAACGCAATCCACATGTCATTCTTGCCATGGTACTGGAAAGATCATTGATAAAAAGCCTGCTGGTGTTGATGGTCAAGGGTTAAAACGTCAAGAGGAAGTTGTTGAAGTGCCAATTCCTGCTGGTTTTGAAGAAGGGTTACAATTGAAAGTCACGGGTAAAGGTAATGCTGGCCCATTTGATGGTGTGCCAGGTGATTTATTGGTTGTGATCGAAGAAATCAAAGACGAACATTTACAACGTGAAGGAAGTAACTTGCATTATGAAGCCTATATCAGTTTTATTGATGCTGTGCTAGGAGCTTCAATAGAGGTGCCTTTAGTTGAAGGAAAAGCGAAGATAAAAGTGGAACCAGGAACGCAAAGTGGAAAGATGCTTCGCTTGAGAGGTAAAGGTTTGCCGAGTGTTCAAGGTTATGGTACTGGCGATTTACTTGTCCATTTAAATGTTTGGACGCCTAAGAAAATCTCGAACGAAGAGAAAGAGATACTGGAAAAATTAAATCAATCTGAAAATTTCAAACCGAACCCGGTAGGAAAAGAAGAGGGTTTTTTCGATAAGATGAAAAACTTCTTTCAAGGATAGAAACAATAAAATAGAGTACAAAAAAAAGCACAAGATATCTTGTGCTTTTTTTGTTAATAGAGTAAGTGTTAAAAGAAATAATTTCCTGCTTCTTTCGAATTTAATACCAAAACAGGGACACCTTCTTTGTTGGTGATCAGACTCTGTGCGAAGGAATCAAATTGAGGGAAAAGACTATCCGAATGATAGGCAAATGCAATTAAGTTTGCATTTACACTTGTTGTATATGCAA
The DNA here is from genome assembly GCA_023263555.1 of Crocinitomix sp. Taxonomy (GTDB): domain Bacteria; phylum Bacteroidota; class Bacteroidia; order Flavobacteriales_D; family Crocinitomicaceae; genus Crocinitomix. The sequence continues at coordinate 2,783 of JALQVX010000218.1, read as the reverse complement.
CGATATCGGCAGCAAATCCTTTTTTACGTTCTAATATTTTTGTTTGGTAAGGCAGGTTTTTAGCTTTCAGTTGTTTTGTAAATAGACCGCTGTGAACCGCAAGTTTTAATTTTAAGTTGCTGTCGATTTTTTTCTCTGAAATAACATGAATCTCTGATTTTAAAATTTCAGCTAAACCTGTTGCAACTTGCTCAATTTGTAAGCTTTCTTGCGTTTCGTCTATTGGTACAACAATTTTACTCATATCTATACCGGTAAATTGCTCTTGAACGACCAAAAAGGGAACGTGTGTACTCGTAATGACCTTTATAGCAAAGCTGCCAAACAGTTTTTGCATTCCTTTTGCTCCGTGGGTCCCCATAATAATAAGGGTCGAATGGAGTTCAGATGCTTTGCTCGCAATATCGGTATAAATCGTTCCAATTTTTACGTGGGGTCTAACCTCTACTCCATCGGGAGAAGTACCAATTTTTTCGATAATTTTCTCAAACTTAGATTTAGCAGAAGCCGCCTCCTTAGAGTCTTTAACAACATGCAATAAGTCCACATTAGCGCTAAGCCGCGAAGCAAGATTAATCGCGTAACTCACTGCATTGTCCGCGACTGTTGTAAAGTCATGTGGAACTAGGATTGATCTTCTTTCCATAAAAAATTGGTTTGCACGTAAATATAATAAAAAGACTCATGCGAATTACTTCTTACTGCAGAGTATTCAACACGCAAAAGTCAATAATCCAGTTTCGTTTCTATCAAATAAAGCAATAATTGTTAAAATAGTTACATTTATAACGAATTAAATTTATGTGTTATTGCATAGCTAAAAGTATATTTTTGCCATACCCGTCCTCCGATATCTTCATGTTATTGTAAAGAACTCTTCAGTATCAACTTATTTAGTCTAACCAATTGGCCCTATCCAAACTTCGAAATTGGATGGCCTCAGCTAAATGTTTAGGCTGAATTGTTCGCGTTCCTTCCATATCTGCAATAGTTCGTGATACCTTTAGGATACGTGAATAGGAACGAGCTGATAAGCCCATTTTATCCATGGCCATTTTTAATAGCAATTGCCCTTGTTCATCAATCGTACAAAATTTTTCAATTTGTTTTGGTTCGAGTTGAGCATTGTAATGAATTTTAGGAATCTGTTTGAAACGCTCTTCTTGTAAATTTCGTGTTTTGACCACTCGCTCCCGAATTTGTGCACTTGTCTCTCCTTTGCGCGCAGATGATAACTGCTCAAAAGGAACTGCAGGTACTTCAATGTGCAAATCAATTCGATCCATCAATGGTCCGGAAATTTTATTCATGTAACGCTTGACAACATATTCAGGATCTGAATTGGGATCTTTTGGATCATAAAAATTACCAGATGGTGACGGATTCATTGAGGCGACCAACATAAATCCCGCAGGATAATCCACCGACATTTTTGCTCGCGAAATGGAAACAACTCGATCCTCCAACGGTTGACGCATTACTTCCAATACTTGCCTTTTGTACTCTGGTAGTTCATCCAAAAAAAGGATGCCATTATGTGCTAATGAAATTTCACCCGGTTTTGGATGTGATCCTCCGCCGACAAGCGCAACATCCGACACTGTGTGGTGAGGACTGCGAAAGGGACGCGTTGTCATCAGTCCTTTATGCTCGCCCACTAATCCGGCAACAGAATGAATTTTAGTGGTCTCCAATGCTTCCTCAATGGTGAGCGGGGGCAATATAGATGGCAAACGTTTGGCAAGCATTGTTTTTCCAGATCCAGGTGGACCGACCAAAAGAATGTTATGTCCGCCACAGGCTGCTATTTCTAGTGCTCGTTTCACATTTTCTTGTCCTTTTACATCAGAAAAATCTATTGCAAATTCGGAATAAGCTGGATCTATTTCATCAGGAATAAATTGGGTCGGTTCAATTGTTTTTACGCCATTAAAATAGTCCACAACTTCGCGAATGTCCTCTACACCTAAAATGGACAATCCCTCCACTATTGAAACTTCGCGCGCATTTTGTTTGGGTAGAATGAAACCTTTAAATCCTTGCTCTTTCGCTTTAATCGCCATTGATAGTGCTCCTTTGATCGGGCGCAACCCGCCGTCGAGTGAAAGTTCACCCATAATTACATAGTCCGCAATGGTTTCAGATTGCAATTGATCACTTGCCGCTAAAATGCCCACTGCAATCGATAGGTCATACGCCGATCCTTCTTTGCGAATATCTGCAGGTGCCATATTTACAGTGACCTCTTTCCTCGGGAAATTGAGATCCGTATTTGTAAAAGCCGCTTTAATTCGCTGGTGACTTTCTTTTACAGCGCTATCTGGAAGGCCAACAAGGAAAAAATTGATTCCTTTTCCTACATTCGTTTCAATAGTGATGGGAACGGCTTCAATCCCATACACGGCATAGCCGTATGTCTTTACTAACATGTCTTATGAATTAAGTGTTGGGGTTGAAACTTGGACAAATATAGATAAAATGATTATATAATCGTCTTTTTGTGATGTTTTTTTAATCAATTAATTTTTGATTGTAATACTAGTGTCTTTGATTGAATCGAGTAAATGAAGTAAAATCGTAATTTTTTAATATAAAAAATGGCATCTGTTACTTCTCTATTTATCAATTGTTTAGATGATTTTTTTAAGTTTTTATACTTAATAATAACAGTTTTAGTAGGTATTTATACCGTTTTTTTAGATTAATTAAGTTCATACATTGCAAAAAGTTAACCCGAAAATCCCAGATTTTTGGATTTAAATAAACCAAAACTACCCATTCCC
>JALQVX010000151.1 GCA_023263555.1 Crocinitomix sp. | reverse complement strand
CACCGGATCCTTGAATAAAACAATAGAGCATCTAACGGTAAAGATTTTATCCGTTAAAATGATTCCACCCTTGCGCTTTCATTTCAATGCTCACACCACTTCGATCAATCACATTCATTCCACTCCCCTTATCCGTAAAATGACCGATTATCGTCATAAACTCATTCCCTTTCACCTTTTCAAAATCGGCTTGTTTAATCGAGAAAAGCAATTCATAATCCTCACCTCCATTTAGTGCGCATGTACTAGGGTCTAATTCAAAATCTCTTGCCACTCTGTGTGTTTCATGATCAATGGGCAATTTCTCGTCATAGATAGCGCAACCTACACCACTTGCTTTGCATAAATGCATTACTTCAGAAACGAGTCCATCTGAAATATCAATCATACTGGTGGGCAGAACACCCAAATCATTTAAATAATGGATGATATCTTTACGCGCTTCGGGTTTTAATTGTCTTTCGAGAATATAATCCACACCCTCTAACATAGGTTGTATTTCGGGATTCTCCAGGAAGATCTGTTTCTCGCGTTCCAGCACTTGCAAGCCCATAAAAGCGGCACCAAGATTACCAGAAACGACCAATAAATCATTTTCCTTCCCTCCACTTCGATAAGCAATCTGATCTTTACCAACAACTCCTATCGCCGTAATCGAAATAACTAATCCGCTTAAAGAAGAAGTTGTATCTCCTCCAACCAAATCAACATTATACAATTTGCACGCTCGATTTATACCTGCGTATAATTCTTCCAATGCCTCCAGTGAAAAACGATTTGATACTGCAATTGAAACAGTAATTTGAGTCGCCTCCGCATTCATAGCATAGATATCCGAAAGATTGACAACAACTGCTTTATACCCTAGATGCTGAATGGGCACATACGACAAATCGAAATGCACACCTTCCACCAACATATCGGTAGAAACAACCTGGTAATGATCTCCACAATCGATTACTGCAGCGTCATCACCCACACCTTTTATTGACGACGGCTGATTTAATTCAAAGCCCTCCGTTAATTTATCAATTAATCCAAATTCACCAAGGTTTTCTAGTTCTGTTCTATTCTCCATATCCACTTATTAAAAAAAAAGCGTCCGATCCTTTTAGTGGGATCAGACGCTAATTCATCTATTCCTTCTAATTAATCCAATGATCCAATCATTTTTGTCGGATCAACCCAATCGTCATATAATTCAGCAGGAACATATCCTAAACGAATCGCTTCTTCTCTCAATGTCGTTCCATTCTCATGCGCTGTATTTGCAATTTCAGCTGCTTTATAGTATCCAATTTTCGTATTCAACGCAGTAACAAGCATCAATGAATTATTCAATAATTCTTTGATACGTGCATGATTCGGTTCAATACCCATTGCACAATGCTCATTAAATGAATGACAAGCATCTCCCAATAATTCAGCAGATTGTAAAACATTAGCAGCCATCATTGGCTTGAACACGTTCAATTCATAATGACCTTGTGTTCCTCCTATCGTTACAGCGACATCATTCCCCATTACTTGAGCACAAACCATAGTTAAGGCCTCTGATTGAGTTGGATTTACTTTCCCTGGCATGATTGAAGAACCTGGTTCATTTGCAGGAATGATAATTTCACCAATTCCAGAACGCGGACCGGAAGCCATCATTCGTATGTCATTTGCAATTTTATTTAAACTTACGGCCAATTGTTTTAATGAACCATGCGTTTCAACAAGGGCATCATGCGCCGCTAAAGCCTCAAATTTATTTTCAGCTGTAATGAATGGTAAACCTGTAAATTCTGCAATATAACGCGCAACCACAATATCATAACCTTTCGGTGTATTCAATCCTGTTCCAACTGCTGTTCCTCCTAAAGCTAATTCAGATAAATGCTCCAAGGTATTGTTCAACGCTTTTAATCCATGCTTTAATTGAGAAACGTAACCTGAAAATTCTTGACCGAGTGTCAACGGTGTTGCATCCATTAAATGTGTTCTACCAATTTTTACAACAGAGGCAAATTCTTTTGATTTTGCTTCAAGTGTTTGCATTAATGCTTCAACTCCAGGAATTGTTTTTTCTGCAATCATCTTATAACATGCGATATGCATTCCCGTTGGGAACGTATCGTTAGAAGATTGGGATTTATTCACATCATCATTTGGCTGTAAGATCTTTTCGCCTTCACCAATTGTTCTTCCAGCCAACACTTGCGCGCGGTGAGCAATCACCTCATTCACATTCATGTTTGACTGTGTTCCTGAACCCGTTTGCCAAATTACCAATGGAAATTGATCATTTAATTTATCCGCCAAAATTTCATCACAAACCTGTGCGATTAGATCACGTTTTTCTTCAGACAATACACCTAATTCACAATTGGCGTATGCGGCTGCTTTTTTCAAATACGCAAATCCCTTTACAATTTCTAAAGGCATTGAAGCTACGGGACCAATTTTAAAATTATTACGAGATCGTTCAGTTTGAGCACCCCAATATTTGTCCGCAGGAACTTCTACCTCGCCAATTGTATCTTTTTCTATTCTGTAATTCATTTTTATTTCTTTTTCTAAGAATTAATATTAACTTTACGGCATAAATTTGACACAAAAATAATACTTATAATCATGCACGCACTCGGTTTTGCTCTATTTCTTTTGGTTGGTTTGATGGCTCTTTGGTTATTGTCTTTCGTTCTGGGAGTCGCAGTTCCAATGTGGTTAACCTTAGGCGCAGTTCAAATGTTACGTCCAAAAAGATTAGTTGAAGAAGAAGAAGAGAAGGAAAATTAATCCTCCTTTTTATAGAACATTACAAGAGAGCCTAATTGCTCTCTTTTTTTGTTTTTACTCAGTTTGAAAAACGAGCACAGAACGATTCTCTCCTAATTTTCCTACCTAAAGAATTCTTCTACACGCTCAGGTGGGCGCGCAATAATCGCCTTCTCTCCTTTAATCACAATTGGCCGCTCTAGCAATTTAGGAAATCGCACCAAGGCATCTAACCACTCATTTTCGGACATTTTCTTTTCCTTATAATTTTCCTTAAACTCATTCTCACCTTTTCGAATAACATCTTCAATAGGCAACTCTAATTTTACCAAGAGTGCTTTCAATTCTGATTTTGAGAGTGGCTCATCCAAATAACGGACAATCTCGAGGTCAACTCCTCTGTCCTGCAAGAGTTGGAGCGCGGATCTACTTTTAGAACAACGGTTATTGTGAAGAATCTTCATTTTCAGTGATTTTAGTCTACAATTTTAAGCAAAAATGACAACTTTGCGTATCTTTAACTCGTAATATAAATGAATCAGTGCGTTCTAATCAAAAACGCAGCGGTAGAATTATGGCTAAAAAATCACTCCTTACACTCATTGTTAGCTTCTTTATCCTTCAAATAGGGTACGGACAATTTACTACAGCAGGTGATGCCAGTGAAGTCGGCTGTAATTGTTTTCAACTAACAGATGATATCACAAGTGAGCAAGGTTCATTTCACAAAACAGCGTCGGTTAATCTCACGAATCCTTTTCACCTAAAATTCACCGTAAACTTTGGATGTGAACCCACAGGAGGAGAAGGATTGGCATTTGTCATGCAAACGGCAGGATGGACTGAAGGTGCTGGTGGATATGGTTTAGGATATGACGGATTAGTCGGAAACAGTTTAACTGTTGAATTTGACACGCGCGATAATGACGCCTCAGGTGAAGTTGATAATTGGGATGTTCCAAGTGATCATATTTCCTTGCAAGACAATGGGGACACTTATCACGAACCTGCAAACCCCAATAACTTATTAGGCATTCCGACTGGCTTGAATGCTGGAGAAACACCGACACCGCACCCAATCAAACCTGGCTTTCCGAATATCGAAGATTGCGAAGATCATTTAGTTGAAATCATATGGACACCTGGTGTCAATCAAACACTTCAAGTTAAGGTGGATAATATTACTTCGCTGACCTATATTGGCAATATGATAACCGCACAATTTGCAGGAAACCCGAACATTTTATGGGGATGGACAGGAACAACGGGTGTTTTTTCGAACACGCAAACCGTCTGTTTAGCTCTCATTCCGGATTTTGCATACACCGCAACAAATTGTCCAGGCGAAACAATAGATTTCACAAGTACAAGCAGTTCTTTTAATTCAATCACAGATTGGGATTGGGACTTTGGTGGTATAGGAACTTCGGCCCTCGAAAACCCTAGTTTTTCATTTCCTGATGCAGGCATCTACCCTGTTGTTTTTACCATCACAGATTCAGAGGGATGCGAAGAATCTGTATCGATCGACATCCCTGTTGGATTTGACACGGAAGTGACCGCAGACGATATTGCTATTTGTCCAGGTGAATCGACTGATCTTCATGCTTTAGGAGACCCGTTTGTGTCAACTGAATGTTGTTTTAAATTGGTTTTAAACGATTTATGGGGAGATTATTGGGGAAGTGGTGTAGCCAACGAAATTGAAATTATTACGGATGGTGTATCCTACGGATTTTATACACCGACATCATTCGATCCGGGTGCAGGTACGAGTGACACGATAGATTTGTGTTTTGATCAAGGTACGGAATTGGACTTCACTATTCATGGTGCCGACAGTCCAGCAGAGTGTGCTTACTTTTTCTTAACGGAGGATCTCACCGAAATTCTTTCTGTAAATGGAGCTGTCCCTGGTACATGGTTAGATGGAGCTACCGAATCCTACACTGTAGATTGTGGATTAGTCGCTCCTGTTTATACTTATTTATGGGATAATGCACCCTTACTTTCAGATGAAACGATTGCAGACCCAACAGCAACCGTGTTAGTGGACACATGGTTTCATGTTGAAATCACTGATCCAGCAACAGGCTGTACTATTCTTGACTCAATACTCATTACAGTAAACCCTCCTGTCACAGCCACTATTAGCGGGTATGATCAAATTTGTGATGGTGATGAAGGCGAATTAACAGTGACGTTTACGGGAAGTGCACCTTATGATATTAATGTGACCGGACCTGGAGGCGCATTGCCTGCCATCACCGGAATCCCCTCAAGTCCATACACCCTTTTAGTGGGAGATGATGGATTATACACACTATCCATTGTGTCAGGTGACGGGTGTGAAGGAACAGTGAGTGGGTCGGGTGAAATTGATGTCGTTGTGCCATTTAGTGTCGAAATTGAAGCGAGCGCTACCTATTGCGACGGTGATCCCATTGCCGATCTACTTGTTATAAGTACAGATGGTGGCGAAGTAAATTGGTATGACACACCTGGACTTGTGCCGCCAGCACTTGCAACAGGTCTCTCTTTTACTCCACCAGCAATGGTTGGAACCTTTACATATTATGCCGCCGAAACTGAGCCGATCCTTGGTTGTCAAGGGCCAGCTGATGAAGTTACAATAACGATCAACCCCATTCCTCCTGCGCCAAGTTATACAGGCACAACAACACATTGCGAAGGAGACGACCCAAGTATTTTAGTCGGTGAGCCAAGCTTAGCTGGAACAATGACATGGTATGATGACGTTCCTCCAGGAGGCGCAATCCTAGCTACTAGTTTATCCTATACTCCTCCCCTTGTTGCTCCTAGTTTTATTATTTATGTAACTGAAACAGCAGATGGTTGTGAAGGACCTGCGACACCAATTACAATAACGGTGAACCCAACTCCGGATCCGCCAGTTGTAACAGGAGAAACTGAATATTGCGAAGGTGATCCAGTTTCTATTTTGACCGCTACGGCTGGACTAGGAGGGTCAATCGAGTGGAAAAACGCGAGTGGAACACTTGTTGGAACTGGGTTAAACTACACACCTGTATTGGTATTGGGAGCGACAAGTATTTTCGTATATGAGACGCTCGGCTCTTGCACAAGCGACCCAACAGAAGTTATCATCAATGTACAATTAGCACCTACGATCAGCTTACCAGAATCACTCGAAATATGTTTTGGAGATTCGATTCGAGTCACTGCTGAAAACAATGGCGGGATTATCACGTGGAGTGACGGACAAGAAGGAGAAACCGTTTGGCTCAATCCTGAATCTACAACAACTATAATTGCGACAGCTACGAATCCCGCGTGTGGATCAGCGACGGACGACATGCTCATTCGTGTAAACCCTTTACCAACAATTTTTAGTAGTAATGACACAATCATTGGATTAGGAGGCGGTCTATCTATGTGGGCGTTCAGCGAAGATGCCATTTCTTTTACATGGAGTCCGAGTATATTGAACTGCGAAAGCACGGATTGCGGCGAGGTATATGCAGTCCCCGATAGACCGACGGTTTATATTGTTACGGCTCTGGACGAAAACGGTTGCGAGAACAGTGATTCAATCGTCGTGGATATGGATGGAATTATGGAATTATTTGTCCCTAACATTTTTTCACCAAACGGAGACGGATCAAATGACGAACTTATTGTTTTTGGTCCTCGAATTTTTGAATTTAATATGGAAATTTATGATCGTTGGGGTAAACGAGTTTTCCAATCGACAGACCAAAACGAGCATTGGGATGGCACTTTTAACGAAAAAACCTTATCGCCTCAAACCTTTGTATATATTATAACAGGAACGAACGTATCAGGAGAGACAATAAAATTTGAAGGGAACGTAACGATCATCAAATAATAAACTAAATTAGCACCATATATTAAACGCTTAAGATGTATAAATCAGTTGCCTTTTTTCTCGTATTTACTTTTTTTCAAGTAAGTTTCTCTCAATTAGAATTACCCAATGCGCCGCGAACATTGAGTGAAGGAGAAGCACCAAATTGGACGCCATCTCCCGACCGTGAGGCGGTGGATACATGTGGCCCATATTTTAATAATTATGTTGGTCTTGTTAAAACAACAGATCTTTATTTTGAAGAACTAAGAACTGGAAACGCATTTGACTTTAATCCGTACGCAGGGCGTGGACAGCGCTTTCATGCCAATCAAGAAATAGAGATAAGTGGATTACAATTTTATAGTTTTCAAAATAATCCCTTAGTCGATTCACTTATGGTGGTTACTCTTTTGTATGATTATGATGAATTGATTGATTCAATTGGTGTCGAACTTGCAAGAGATACAGTATGGGTAACCCACACGGCTTTCACTCCGCTCTTAGTCGATCTTGAAGTGAATAGCTATTTTGACGAACCGGTTGTTGTTTCGGAAGATTATATTGTCGCTTTATACACTTCAACCAATGATTCGCTCAAAATCATCACTAATTCAGCGGTAGATGGTGATGGTGATGGAGAAGGTGTTTCATTTGCTTATTACAACAACCCCGTTGCCCCGAGTTTTACAGGGTGGTATTCTACATTACCCGTTTTTGGTCCTTCTTACGATTTAGATTATCTCATCAACCCACTCGTTCGTTACGAATTACATGATGATTTCACCTTGATGGACGACAGCATTTGCCCAACTATCGTAAGCGCTGCATGCGTGGATTATACGCAAGTCGCAAATTTTTCTGATCCTCATTACAACCGTTTCTCAGGAACGCCTGCTACCAAGGTGAGTTGGACTTGGGGAGATGGATTTCAAAATACAGCGTTAACAAGTTTATGTCACACCTATGAAACTCCAGGCACGTATACAATTACACTGCGTGACTCAATTAGAAGACATGACTATTTTGATTTTACATGTGCTGTGGCACGAACTAAAACAATTGTTGTTTTAGATTCGATCGTCGCCAATGCGTCTTTTTCAGGAAGTGGTCTAGTAGGTAATTTTAGTTCGCTTTCATCAGGAATTGATTCAGTGTTGTGGAACTTTGGTGACGGAGCTATGAGCAATGAATTTAATCCAACCCATACCTTCCCAACTGTGGGTAGTTTTGATATATGGTATTATGCCTACGGACCTTGTAATACAGATTCATTAATGCTCGTATTTGACGCAAATGACGTTAGTTTACCTGAAACCGAAACTAATTGGTCATTTTATCCGAATCCTGCAAACAACAGCCTGACTATTGAAGCGGCCATGCAATATGAAAAGGTCGAAATAATTAATTTTCTTGGAGAAACAATTCTTAATCAATCCTTAGAAAATGGTTTTACAATAATTTACACGGGTAATTTAGCAAATGGCACCTATATTATTCGATTGAACGGAACAGCAATTGAATCTTTAAACTTATTCGTCATCAGTCACTAAACAAGGTGGTTTATCGGGTCTTGATGAAGATAAATTGCACAGTGTTTTTTCTTCTCGATAAATAGTGCGACCTTTGTAATATGCTAAGAAAACGATTAAAGAATCCAATTTTCTTAATCTACTTATTAGTAGTATATGTCATTCTGCAATTTAGTTGGTGGCTTTATCTTATCTTTTCGCTTTACAAGAAAACATATATCGATCAAACGATCCTTGAGCAAAAAAAATGGATGCTGTTTGGTGAAGGCTCTGTTTTTATTTTCATTCTTTTGTTAGGGGTTCTTTTTATCCTCCGTGCGTTCAAATCAGAACGGGAATTAGCCCGTCAACAAGAAAACTTTGTCCTGTCAATCACACATGAGTTAAAAACACCCATTTCCTCCGTGAAGTTATATTTACAAACACTCCAAAAACGCGAGTTAGATTCTGAAAAGCGAAATGAAATTTATGACCGTTCACTCACTGAAATAAATCGATTAGATGGATTGGTGAGCAACTTATTACTCACACGAAGCATAGAAAATGCGACCTTCTTTATGAATAAGCAGTCGATCGAATTGGCCTCCTTTATTCAATCCAAAGTTGAATTACTTCAAAAATCTATTTTACGTGATCATTTGGTTGAACTCGAACTTACTCCGATTAACTTCCCTGTCGACACGATTGGTTTTGAAAGTATCCTGATCAACATACTTGAGAATGCAGCAAAATACAGCACTAAAAAAAGCACTGTACACATCCAATTAACTGAAAACAAAGACGTGATAACACTGATCATTAAAGACGAAGGAATTGGCATTGAAAAAGCAATGCGGGAGAAAGTTTTTTCAAAATTCTATCGTGAAGAAAACGAAATGACGCGCAAATCAAAAGGGACAGGCTTAGGTCTTTATATCACCAAATATTTAGTTGAACAACACAATGGACAAATTCAGCTCGAGGAGAATTTACCGCAGGGGCTGAAAGTATCCATCCAATTGAAAAAATAATGAAAAAAGTTGGATTAATTATTCTTGATGGTTGGGGTCATGGAGACCACACAAATTCTGACGGAATTTACAATGCGAACACTCCGTTTATGGATGAACTGGAAGCGCATTCACCCAATGCTGAGCTTTTCACTCACGGCGAATATGTAGGACTTCCGGAAGGTCAAATGGGCAATTCTGAGGTTGGACATTTAAATATTGGCGCGGGAAGGATTGTATACCAAGAATTAACGCGAATCAATAAGTCCATCAAAGACGGAGAATTTCAACAAAACGAAATAATTTTAGCTGCTTTTAACCACGCCAAAACACATTCAAAGGCGGTGCATTTTATGGGCTTAGTTTCGGACGGCGGTGTACATGCCTCGAGTCAACATTTATATGCCTTATGCGACATGGCTAAAGATTTCGGGCTCAAACAGGTCTTCATTCACGTATTCACAGATGGGAGAGATTGTAACCCAACCACTGGATTAGGTCATATTGCTTCACTTCAGCGGCACTTAGATAAATCAGTGGGTGAAATAGCAAGTATTACTGGACGCTATTATGCTATGGATAGAGATAATCGTTGGGAACGTATTAAAATGGCCTATGACTGTTTAACGCAGGGAATTGGAGAGCAGTTTTCAGATCCCGAAGCAGCGATTTCACAATCATATGAATTGGGAATTACAGATGAATTTATAACGCCCAAAGTTAGGGTTATAAACGATAAAGTAATTGGCACCATTTCAGCTGAAGATGTCGTTATTTGCTTTAATTTTAGAACAGATCGTTGTAGAGAAATTACAACTGCTTTAACGCAAAAAGATTTTCCTGAATACGCAATGAAAAAACTATCTCTTCATTACGTCACCATGACGAATTATGATAAAACATTCACAGATGTGCGGGTAATATTTGAGAAGGACAATCTAAAAAACACCTTAGGCGAGATCATATCTAAAGCAGGTTTAAGTCAAATTCGAATTGCCGAAACAGAAAAATACCCACATGTTAGTTTCTTCTTTTCTGGAGGTAGAGAATTAGCGTTTGAAAATGAAAAGCGAATCATGATTCAATCGCCAAATGTGAGCACGTATGATTTAAAACCGGAGATGAGTGCCCATGAAATCAAGGACGCGATTTGCTTTGAAATGGAAACAAATACCCCTGATTTTATCTGTCTCAATTTTGCAAATACGGATATGGTTGGACACACCGGCGTTTACTCGGCTATTCTGAAAGCCGCTGAAACAGCAGATCAATGTTTACAAACAGTAGTCGAAACGGGTAAAAAGCTAGGCTATTCCTTCATTATTATTGCCGATCACGGGAATTCTGACTTTGCCATTAATCCGGATGGCAGCCCAAACACGGCTCATTCCATGAATCCTGTTCCTGTTGTGGTAATTGATGATTCTGTGCGCCACATACATGCAGGAACACTCAGAGATGTAGCCCCCACTATTCTGGATCTTATGAAGATTGAACAGCCTGAAGAGATGACAGGTAGGTCTTTAATCAAACAATTTTCAAGCTAGTTCTCTCTTATTCATCACGTTTCTAGTGTATTTATCGGATATTTACTACATTCGTCTCCGAGTTTCTACTCAGTTTATATATTTAAATAAATTGTTCTTATTTCTTGCTCTTTGTCTTTCGTGCAATTTTGCCGTTGCGCAAGTTGTAAATGGTTATGCCAAAGTCACAGCTATTTCCTCAGCCACATTAACGCTGTCAAATGTTAACGAAGCAGCAGACACATTTGAGGATAATGAGTGGGTCGTCATTATGCAAATGCAAGGAGATGTCATTGGAACAACAACAGATGTTGTAGGATTTGGAAACTTATCAAGTATCAATTCAACAGGCCTTTATGAAATAAGACAAATTGACTCACACACCGAATCGGGTGGAGTACCGACCTCAATTACATTAAAAAACACGCCTAACTTTACCTACGACATTTGTACAAATTGTAGTGTTCAAATTATAACCTTTAAAAAATTCGGAACAACGGACTATACGACAACTGCCAATATGAGTGCTTTACCATGGGATGGAAATATTGGTGGTGTACTCGCATTTTACTAGCAGGAAAATTAACGCTCGCTCATAACCTCACAGCTGATGAAGATGGGTTTAGAGGAGCGGCAACAAATGCAGGTGGATCTACAGGCTGCACTGGATCCAGCTCATACCGATTAGCTACGAATGTCAACCACGCCGATAAAGGAGAAGGAATATACAAAAGAACGAACGCAACTTACGCCGCTGGTAGAGCAAAAATTTTGAATGGCGGAGGTGGCGGAAATAGCCATAACGCTGGAGGAAGTGGTGGAGGAAATTACACTGCAGGAGGAGAAGGCGGACCAGGTTGGAATAATTGTTCGCCTTCGGCACGAGGAATTGGAGGAATAAGTTTAAGTAGCGAAATTACAGTTGGACGTATTTTTATGGGGGGAGCTGGAGAAGGAAACAATGGATTCTCTACCCAAGGAAAAAATGGTGGTGGAATCATCTTGGTTAAAGCGGAAGAAATAGAAACAGTTTCATGCGCTGGGATAACAATCTCGGCAAATGTAGGTTCCGTTCCGGGAACTGGTGGCAATGATGGCGGTGGCGGTGCAGGTGGTACCATTGTTTTCGAAGTTGATACATGGACGATAGCAGGTGCTTGCCCTTTAACGATTTCCGCGAATGGAGGAAATGGAGGAAATGTGAATACTGCAGCAACGCATGGTGGCGGTGGCGGTGGCGGACAAGGAGCGCTGTTCTTTTCTACAACTGCCCCTACCGTACATGTGACACTTGAAACAAACAGCGGTGACGGAGGATGTAATAAGTATAGTGACCCTTGCAATTCTCAAGCATCTTCTGGCGCTGGTGTGGATGGTTCGGGCGTATTAGATATCTTAACCGGCCCATTACCGATTGAACTCGTTGATTTTTATGCAACGAAAATAGACGAATTGGTACACTTAACTTGGATCACAAAATCAGAACAAAATAATTCACACTTCGTGATTGAGAAAAGCTTGAATGGAAACGATTGGTATCCAATTTCAATTCTTTCGGGTGCAGGTAATAGTTCCGAATTATTAAATTATCAAACCTGGGATTTCAACCCTTCTATTGGTCTCAACTATTATCGATTAAAACAAATTGATTTTGATGGTTCGTTTTCAAATAGCGACGTAAGATCTGTTGATTTCAGAACAAAAGGCAGTTTTATCTTTCCAAATCCAACAACCGGAACTGTTATTATCAGTGGAATACCTAATCAACTTGAAACGATCTTTATCTATGATGCCTTGGGAAGAACGGTATTTCAAAAAGACATGGTTGAGGAGCAACACAGTCTAGAACTCGACCTGAGCTATTTGCCCAATGGATCGTATAGTATCCTATTCAAAAGCAAGACAGGGATAGAAACGGAACATTTAATTATTTCACATTAAAAGAGTTTCTTAGGCGCACCTGCAATAAAATCTTTCAAATAGAAAGGTTCAAAGTAGGCGACATCCACAAAATCTTTAAGCTGATACTTATTTTCTGCAAAAGCAATCATTCCTTTGGCACTCACCAAAGTTTCTAAATCAAATTTCGCATTGGGATGAGTCAACGTTTCAAGACATTTTTCAGCCCCTGGACCGACAAAAACAATTTTATCATGCGCCAAGAAATTTTGATATGATTCAGCATCAATTACAACCGCTTTTGTCTCTTCTACCTCTTCGAGTTGTCGATTAAAAAGAGCAGAATAAACCTCCATTCTTCGCGCATCAAACATGGGGCAAATGGTTCCACTTTCGGTTGAAGTGAGAGCTGCCAACGCCTTCAGCGAATGAATAGCGATTAAGGGAATATCAAGTGCAAAACAAAATCCTTTTGCCGTTGAAGTACCAATTCGCAGTCCAGTATAAGACCCGGGACCTTCACTTATCGCAACGGCATCTAAATCTGAAAGAGAATAACCTGTTTTGTCGAAAAGCGATTGAATAAACCCATTTAGTTTCTCAGCATGCGAATAATTACCGGAGTCCTCTGTGATGGTAAACAATTCCTCCCCATTTAAACCAAGACTAACCGAGCACGTTTTTGTAGCAGTCTCAAGACAAAGAATTAATCCCATTTAATCGATAATTTTAATTTCAACACGCCGATTCGCTTCTTCTTCAAAACGATCCGAAGGTTTTTCGTAAAGCATTTCCGTATTTCCATAACCGACGACCTCCATTCGATCACCTTCAATTCCATTGTCCTTTAAAAAATCTCTCACCGCTTTAGCACGATTTTCGGAGAGTGTTTTAATCTTAGCCGTATTCTTATATCCTGGTGCATTTACATGTCCTTGAATTTCTACTCGAACCTTATCATTTACAGCCATAAAGTCGAGTAGTCTTTTCAAAGCAGGGAGTGAAATGGGCAGAAACTCATCAGAATCCTGCTCAAATTTAATTTGTTCTAGAACAAGTTTTTTACCCGGTGCTAACTTCTCTAATTCTAACAAAATCTCAACATTACTATTTGAGGCGCCTTTCATATTAAAATCTTTAAAGAACAGAAAATAACCTTGCGTATTTGATTCAATGTGCATATCTCTAGCCGTACTTGCATCAAAAAGGAAATCCGTGCCCATGAACAAATAATTATCTTTATTAACACCAGAAATAATCATATTCGCTTCAACTGGCTCACCTGTTTCTTTATCTCTTATTTTCACACGAATGAAATTCGTATTTGTTTTAGACCGGTAGTCTTGAATCATTGCTTTTGTTTGCGTCACAACACCTTTTCGATAGTACTTAACGGTAACGTGACCTTTGTAGGTTGAGTTGGTGTGAATGAAAAGGTAATACACATCATTCGGAGTAGCCTCGACGGATCCTCTAAAATAATCACCACCCTCATCCATGGCTCCTTTAGTATGATAAGAAGTTGATTGATCAAGAATTGGACGAGACTGATCCGCCTCAAGTTGTTCACAAAAAGAGTTGTCAGAAGCTTTGAATAAGAAATAACTAAAATCCACATTGTTTTCGGTTGAAATCTCAAATTCGAAGACCCCTTTTACACCAGGCTCCAATCTTAACCAAACAGAATTAACCTCATGAAAATCAGGATCCAAACCCACAAAATCATCCCTAAACCCAAAATTACCGGGAAATTGAACGCGAGACGGATTGTAATAATCAGTGACCTCAACAGCACCAAAACAATCCGCAAAAGAATTAGAATAATGCATTTTAAAACCTTGAGTATACGCGCTCAGCGAACTCATGATTAAAATCATAATTATATTAAGCCTTTTCATCATCACCTTAAACAAAGATACATTATTTTTGTTGATACAAATATCGTGGTAGCTCTTTCAGTATCAACAATGGAACATTCAAAAACACTATACGAACACCTTGGAGACCAACAGCTACAAAGCTTATTAAACAGTTTTTATGCCAAGGTTTTTAAAAGTACCATTCTCGGTCCTTTATTCAATCAAACCGACGCTGAAACAATAAAAGACAAACAGTTTTGTTTTTTAACCCAATTTTTAGGTGGACCACCGCGCTATACCGTCAAATACGGCCCTCCAAAAATGAGAAGAAGACATCTGGCACATGCGATAGACGATACAGCGAAAGATGAGTGGCTAAGCCTGATGAAAGAAGCGATTCAAGACTTGGATTTGGAATCAAATTTAAAAGATGCTTTGTATAATTGTTTTCCGCAAGTTGCACAGCATATGGTGAATCGTTAAATAAAATTAGCCCGATAACCAAAAATACAGATATCATCCACTTGTTCGAGATCACCTTTCCAACGGTGAAATTCGGCAGCTAATAATTCACGCTGTTCCTCCACTGTATTCCCTGCAATCCCGACTAAAAAATATTTTAACTGCTTGTATTTATATTTTTTACCGCGATCACCCCCAAATTGATCTGGAAATCCATCAGAGAATGAATAAACCATATCTCCGTGATCAATTGGAGGAAGAATCGTTATAAAAGGAACTCGATTATCGTGATAGCCTACCGACTGCTTATTGCCTCTTACTTCGATTACAAAATGAGTTTCATGTTGAATCAATTAAGCATCATAATTTTGACCAAATTGCTTCCTCTTAACAATATAAAGTGGATTATTTGCCCCTGCAAATGACATCTCGTTTGCCTTGCGGTCTAGACAACACAGTGCAATATCCATTCCATCTTTAACATCCTGATCACTTTGCACAAAGGCTTCCAACAATAAATCTGTTGTCTTATCGAGAATTTCGCCAGGTTGCACTAAATTAAACTCTTCAACCGCTCTATTTAATGCATTAGAACAGACAATACTCACCAGCGCACCTGGCACTCCATGACCCGTGCAGTCAGCTGCCGCAAAATAAACTCGGCCCTCGATTTGACGAACCCAATAAAAATCACCTGCGACTATTGCTTTAGGAATATACAATACGAATTGAGCTTTCAGCGCCTGTTGAATGGCATTATCAGAGGGGAGAATCGCATTTTGAATGCGTTTCGCATAATTAATACTGTCTCTAATCTCCTGGTTAATATGTTCCAACTCCATTTTTTGGCGTTGCGCAATCACGCGTTGTTGATCCGCAACCTTTTTTTCCAACTGCGCAATATCCCGTTGTTTTTCTACTTCCTTTTTCTGCAATAGAATTTGATCAGATGCTCTTTTTTTACTTCTGAAATTTCGATAAATAAGTATCAATATTCCAATCGTTAGCAGAAGGGCAATAATGAGACCCCACTGAATTAATTTGGACTCACGCTCTTTTTGCTGTTGAATTTGATCCTCTTTCGCTTTCTCAATTTCGGCATATTTTAATTTCTCCAAGGCCATCAAACTGTCCTGATGCTTTTTTTCGGCATACTGTTCACTCAGGTTTAAGCGAATCAATTCTTCACGTTGATCAATTCCGTATAAACTATCCTTTAACGCATAATAATTTCGCGAATAACTGTATGCTTGTTCGTAATTTTTGGTTCGCCCTTAGAGCTCCATTAATTGTTCGTAAAGTCGAATTTTTAAATCTAAACTTTGAAAATCTTCGTCATGAGATTCAAGGTCACGCAAAAGATGTTCAGCCTGTTCATAATCTTTAAGTGCGATATACGTTTTCGCAATATTTATTTGGCTCTCTAAAATGCTAGAAGTTGTTTTTTGTTCTGATTTCATGCGAAAATCCAGTCCCTTTTGAAAGTAAACTAAGGCCGAATCGAAGACGTTCAATTCGTAAAATACAGTTCCCAAGTTATTGTAGGATTGTCCAACACCAAATGTTAGTCCTTTTTCAAGTCGTGTAGTTAAACATTATTGATGCTTGTAACTTGCCGAATCATACATACCAAGATCTGCATAAGTAATCCCTTTATTATTGTATAAAAATTCGTAGGATTCACCAGAAATAGCCCTTGCTTCTTGTTTTATCGCCAAAGCTTTATCAAAAAAGAGGATGGCCTTATCTCCTTCTCCAAACCGGAGATAAACCACTCCCATGATATTATAAATTTCCAATTCGATTGCTGCGTCTAGCCCTTCTTCAATAGCCAAGGCCTTATTCAAATAAGTAATTGCATCCAAACCATTTGAGCGCTCATAGGCAACCTCACCCAATCCATAAAAGGCCAACGCTTGAGGTGAAGCATAACCCATTTCGGTGGCAAAATCAGCCGCACGTTCAAAATAAAAATGGGCAGAATCCAGTTTATGAGAGGACCTGTAGACCTCACCCAATGCAAGATCTAATTCAATTTTATCAATAGACTCCCGTGCTTCATTTCGCTCTTTGCGCAATGAATCAATATCCATACCACCCCAGACCCGATATGAAACTAGAAAAACGAATAAACAAAAAATAAGGAACCTTTTCACCTTCTATACAATTCTAAACTCAAGTCATAAAATACAAAAAAACCTTGCCTTTACAGGCAAGGTTTCAACCAATTATTTTGATCTCTTTTTTTTAAATCGATCCTATAATCGAATTTAACGTTACACTTGGTCGCATAGCTTTTCCCAATGTTGCTTGGTTTGGATGATAGTAGCCTCCTATTTTTTCCTCATGTCCTTGTGCACCATTTAGTTCACTAATAATTTGATCTTCATTGGTAGACATTAACTTATAAATAGAAGCATATTTCTCACGAAGCCCCATGTCTTCACTTTGTTCTGCCAGCGCTTTTGCCCAATACATTGCAAGGTAGAAATGACTTCCACGATTGTCCAATTCACCTACTTTTCTTGACGGTGACTTATCTTTCAATAAAAATTCTCCCGTTGCTTGATCTAAGGTTTCACCTAAAATTAGAGCTTGCTTATTTCCATATTTTTCACCTAAAAATTCGAGTGAAACCGATAGCGCCAAAAATTCGCCCAACGAATCCCATCTCAAGTGACCTTCGTGAAGGAATTGTTCAACATGTTTAGGAGCAGAACCTCCTGCACCCGTTTCAAAAAGTCCTCCACCATTCATAAGCGGAACGATTGATAACATTTTTGCACTAGTCCCTAATTCTAAAATAGGAAATAGATCAGTAAGGTAATCTCTTAATACATTTCCCGTTACTGAAATTGTATCTTGTCCATCTTTTAAACGTTTCAAAGTATAGTTTGTAGCATCAATCGGGTTCATGATTTGAATATCCAACCCTTCCGTATCGTGATTAGGTAAATATTTTTTTACTTTTTCAATGATTTGTCTATCATGTGCACGGTTTTCATCTAACCAAAAAATAGCTGGTGTTCCGGTAGCACGAGCTCTTCCAACAGCCAACTTAATCCAATCTTGAATTGGAAGATCTTTAACCTGACACATTCTCCAAATATCTCCAGCTTCAACATCATGTTGCATCAACACTTCACCTGCTTGATTTGTAACCTCAACTCTACCATCTGAAGCAATATGAAACGTTTTATCGTGCGACCCATATTCTTCCGCCTTCTGCGCCATGAGACCAACATTTGGAACTGTTCCCATAGTCGTTACATCAAAAGCACCATTTTTTTTGCAAAAATCAATTGTTGCAACATAGACACCTGCATAGCAGCGATCCGGAACGATCGCAACGGTATCTTTTAATTTTCCATCACGTCCCCACATTTTTCCTGAACTACGAATAGCAGCAGGCATTGATGCATCAATAATTACATCAGAAGGAACATGAAGGTTTGTAATACCATTATCCGAATTCACCATTGCCAATTCAGGACGTTTATCATAACACGCTTGAATTTCAGCCTCAATTTCCGCTCGTTTATCAGCAGAAATTCCATTAATTTTCGCGTAAACATCACCAAATCCATTCTTTGGATCAACCCCTAATTGAGCAAATAAAGCACCGTGTTTTGCAAAAAGTTCTTCAAAATAAATTTCAACGGCATAACCAAAAATAATCGGGTCAGAAACCTTCATCATTGTGGCTTTCATATGGATAGACATCAAAATGTCATCCTTTTTTATCTGTTCAATTTCTTCACTTAAAAAGCTTTTCAAAGCTTTTGCGCTCATTACCGAAGCATCAATTATCTCACCCGCTAAAACAGGTGTTTTCTCTTTTAAAACCGTTGAAGTTCCATCTGTACCATGAAATGTAATTTTAACCACATCATCAGAAGGCAATTCAACTGATTTTTCACTTCCATAAAAATCGCCATGTATCATGCTTGCCACTCTTGTTTTAGAATCGGCAGACCAAGCCCCCATTGAATGAGGGTTTTTACGTGCATAATTCTTAACCGCTTTTGGAGCGCGTCTGTCGGAATTTCCTTCACGCAAAACAGGATTAACAGCACTCCCTTTTACCTTATTGTAGCGTATTAAAATATCTTTTTGCTCATCTGTAACGGCTTCTTTTGGAAAATCCGGAATTGCAAAACCTTGACGTTGAAGTTCAATAATAGCTTCCATCAATTGTGGAATTGAAGCGCTAATATTAGGCA
>JALQVX010000148.1 GCA_023263555.1 Crocinitomix sp. | reverse complement strand
GATTTCGTTTCAATGCGCATCAATTCAACTAAAAATCAATTCAAGGATAAACCCTTTATCCGATCCAACCTCTTCACCTCCATGTCCACCTCCAGAGTTATGTTAAATCACAAACGAGGGACTTTCTAGACGAAAACCCTTTGAATCGTGCTCTTCAGCTTTTTAAAGTTGCGGGGCTATCGTTTTATTTAACATAATTAACATGAAAAAATCACTCCTTTTATTAGGATTAATGGTTGGTTGGATTCAATTATCCAACAGCCAAATTCTCACCATTGTAAATGAGCAAACGGGAGAACCATTGCAGGACGTCTCATTAATGAGTAATCATCCGAACCACATTGAAATGACGAATGCTGAAGGACAAATCGATCTTTCAAATTTTGCCGAATCTACTGCCATCCAAATCTTTTTATTTGGCTATAAAAAAGAAGTCAAAACTTATGCAGATTTGGCATCTGGTAATTTGACACTCCAATTGATTCCCTTTGAATTTAGTGGAGATGCAATTATTGTATCAGCGAGTAAGTGGGGACAAAATTCGGAGAACATCTCATCACATACCGCCTATATCGATCAGCGCGTAGTAACACTTCAAAATCCACAAACGACGGCGGATCTCCTTGGAAATTCGGGTGAAATATTCATTCAAAAAAGTCAGTTAGGCGGTGGCAGCCCTATGATACGGGGTTTTTCAACCAATCGCCTACTCTACACAATTGATGGGGTTCGAATGAATAATGCTATTTTCCGGGGGGGGAATATCCAGAACGTTATTTCATTAGATGCTTTTGCAATTGAACGAACGGAAATCGTATTTGGTCCAGGATCTGTTATGTATGGTAGTGACGCCATAGGCGCAGTGATGAGTTTTCAAACCTTGAAGCCTGAATTCTCCTATACGAGTAAACCGTCAATTTTCGGATCAGCGACTACGCGTTATGCGACAGCTACGAATGAAAAAACAATGCATTTTGATGTGAATATCGGTTTTCAAAAATGGGCATTTTTAACCAGTTTTTCATCCAACGAATTTGGAGACCTTAAAATGGGAAGTTTTGGTCCTGACGAATATTTGCGCCCGTTTTATGTAAAACGCATAGACAGCACAGACGTGATCGTTACGAATGAGGACCCGAGGATTCAAAAACCTACAGGATACTCTCAATTCAATCTAATGCAGAAAATCCGTTTTAAACCATCCAAAAACTGGATCTTCGAGTATGGATTTCATTATTCAGAAACATCTTCCTATTCGCGATACGATCGTCATATCCGCTACAAAAATGGACTTCCTCGTTATGGTGAATGGAGCTATGGTCCACAAAAATGGATGATGAACAATTTAAGTATTGTGAACAACCGTTCGACTGATATGTATGATCAAGTCACCATACGCCTCGCACAACAATCATTTGAAGAAAGCCGTATTAGTAGAGATTTTAACAAGTCGAATAGAGAGACACGAGTGGAATCTGTTTATGCCTATTCCATCAACGCAGATTTATATAAATCAATTGGTAAAAGAAATACAATTTCTTATGGGTTAGAAGCTGTTTTAAATGATGTACATTCAAAAGGTCTTGATGAAAACATTAGTACAGGAATCGTTACTAGCGGTGCGAGCCGTTATCCGCAAGCAACTTGGGCGTCCTATGGCATTTACGTTGCTAATCAATTCGAACAATCCCATCACTTTATTGTCAATACAGGAGTTCGGTACAATCAATTTACCTTAGACGCCGTTTTCGATCCTAGTTTCTATGATCTTCCATTTACAGAAGCGGCGTTAAATAACGGAGCTTTAACTGGCAATCTAGGCCTTGTTTACAAGCCAAATGAAAAGTGGGTCTTCAACGCGAACTTAGCTACCGCTTTTCGTTCTCCCAATGTTGACGATATGGGAAAAATATTCGATTCAGAGCCCGGTTCAGTCGTGGTTCCAAATCCGAATTTAGAAGCTGAATACGCCTATTCGGGTGAATTAGGTGTCTCCAAATATTTTGGAGATTATCTAAAAATGGATATTACAGGGTACTACACTTATCTCAATAATGCATTGGTGCGCAGAAACTTCAAATTAAATGGCGCTGACAGTATCGAATACGGTGGAGAATTAAGTCAAGTACAAGCCATCCAAAATGCGGCAATAGCGACGGTGTATGGAATTCAAACTGGTTTTAGTCTTTCATTAAAATCAGGATTTGGTGTGTCTAGTCGCTTCAATTATCAAAAAGGAGAAGAAGAATTGGATAATGGAACCGTTAGTCCTTCGAGACATGCTGCACCGTGGTTTGGAATTACGCGAATGACCTATACTTATAAGGATCTGCGACTTGAACTGAATTGTCAATATACTGGAGAAAAGTCATTCGAAGAATTACCAGCTGAAGAGCAAAGTAAGGATTTTATTTATGCGATTGACAGCAATGGAAATCCTTATTCACCTGCTTGGTACACGTTAAACTTGAAAGCCGCCTATAAAATCAATAGTATATTTCTATTAAGCGCTGGTGTTGAAAATATTACAGATCAACGTTATCGATCATATAGTTCAGGAATTGTTGCACCTGGAAGAAATTTAATCTTCTCCGTTAAAGCAAGTTTCTAAAGGTTAATTTTAAATAGATCAGAAATGCTCTTCTTTTTTAAGATGGGCATTTTTTTTATGTGATGCGAACACCCATCACGCAGATATCATCCGTTTGATCCTTGTCCCCTCGCCATTCAGTGATTTGGTTTTTAACTATTGCAAGTTGCTGCTCCATTTCAAGTTTATAGATTTTCTTAAACAGCTCCTCCATACGGTTATAGGTATACTTTTTATATCGTGGTCCGCCAAACTGATCTGGGAAACCATCTGAAGACAAATAAATCACGTCACCTTTTTTGATATCTATTTCAACATTGGTATAAAAATGAGAGATTCCATATTCAGCACTACTTCCTATTCGATCCCCTTTCAAAACAATCATTTCGTCATCTTGAATGAGGTATAAAGAATTATTTGCCCCTGCAAATTCGAGTAAATTATTTTGTAAATCAATACTACATAGCGCTAAATCCATTCCGTCAAAAAGATCTGCCTTTCGATCAGCTGTTTGACCAAATGCCAAGGATAAGCCTACTTGTAAAAAATTAAGGATTTGAGACGGAAGCGTCAACCCTTTCTCATTGACAGCTTGATCCAATAAATTTCTACCAATAACACTCATCATTGCGCCAGGAACACCATGTCCAGTGCAATCTACGACTGCAAAAAGAATTTTATTATGTGTACGATCCACCCAATAAAAATCCCCGCTCACAATATCTTTCGGATTAAAATAAACGAATCATTCAGATTTCCGGCACGTATTAAATAAGAAGATGCATTTTCAAAATCCCCAGCTTTATAGTGTGCTTCGGAGAGGATATTCAAATTATCAGATCGTTCTTGTTATAATGACAAGTAGAAGCGATAAGAAGTCCTTTTTGACCAGACTCAATCGCACTTTGAAAATTTCCTTGCTTTAAATTGAAGATCACCTATAAAAGAATAAATAGAGGAGATCCAAATATTGTCTTCATTACGCAGCGCTATCTCAATTCCTTTTTCGGCATATTTAAGCGAAGTTTCATAATCCCCATTCATGACATAATAATCAGACAAAAACATTGTAATGACTTGACTTGAATCACTAAGACGATCGATATCTGGATGATCTTTAATACGCTCATAATAGAGTATTGCTCGAGACGAGTCTCCAAGCGCCAAGTAATTTTTTGCTATGCGTCCATATATATCTAGTTTTTTATATACTTGTATCCTATTTTCCCCCAACATCAGCGAGAGATGATAATATTGAAT
This sequence comes from Crocinitomix sp., assembly GCA_023263555.1. Classification (GTDB taxonomy): domain Bacteria; phylum Bacteroidota; class Bacteroidia; order Flavobacteriales_D; family Crocinitomicaceae; genus Crocinitomix. The sequence goes on along the minus strand of JALQVX010000148.1, from coordinate 5,761 downwards.
CGCCTCCTTATAATCGCCCATCATATTGGACAAGTAACCCATGTCTTCAAGTAATTTACCTTGAACGGTTTCGTCGTCCAGTGCGACGGCTAGTTCCATAGCTTGATTCATATTACTAAAAGCCTCAATAACATTGACGTTATAGAAAAGGAAAATTTCGCCGAGTATGAGACGCGCTTTCAACTTACCTTCCTTATACTCTATTTTGCGCGCAAGTTTTACCGAAAGTGAGCCGTATTCTTTTGCCTTCTCAGCATCAATCCGTTGAAAAATTTCAGTAATTTGATTCAGGACGTTCACTTTTTCTGGACTTTGATCTAATTCCGAGAGGCGAACGATTAAGGAATCAATTTTATCTCTATTCTCAACACCTTGGGCAAGAGTGGTAAAAGACGAAATAAAAAACAAGAAAAATAAGATATACGGTTTAAGCCTTGCACGAAGTAAAGGTTTGAGGAAATAAGCTTCGTTTAGGTTGTTGGTCACAAAAGCTAATATACAGAAATATTCAGTTTCTATTCTTCTTACCTTTCATTTTATTCGTAAGAAGACATAAAAAAACCGTCTAAGAAACTCTTAGACGGTTTTACGAATAAAAAATAGTTTGTTACTCACCTTTTACTTCAAAGTGGAACGTTTGTTTCACTTCTTTGTGAAGGTTTGCAATAGCTTCATAAGTACCAATTTCTTTAATTGATTCTTCCATCATTTTAATCGACTTACGATCGATATCAATGCCTTGAGCTTTAAGTGCATCTGAAATACCTACTGTATTCACTGATCCAAAGATTTTACCGTTTTCACCAATTTTAGCGATAACAGCAATAGTCAATCCTTCAAGTTTAGCAGCAATAGCAAGCGCTTCGTCCTTAATTTTAGATTCTTTGTGTGCACGTTGGCGCATCACTTCAGCATGCGCTTTCTTTGCTGATTCTGTAGCTAGAGCAGCGTAACCTTGAGGGATAAGGAAATTTCTTCCGTATCCATTCTTTACAGTTACCACTTCATCTTTATATCCTAGCTTGTCTACGTTCTTTTTTAATATGATTTCCATTACAAGGGAATTTAAATTCAACAATAAGATTATTTCATTAAATCGGCAACATAAGGAAGGATAGCAAGGTGACGAGCACGTTTCACAGCCTTATTTACTTTTTTCTGAAATTTTTGTGATGTTCCAGTTACACGTCTTGGTAAAATTTTACCTTGCTCGTTAATGAACTTCAACAAGAAATCTGGATTTTTATAATCCACATATTTGATTCCGCTTTTCTTAAAACGGCAATATTTCTCCTTTTTAATCTCAATGCTAATGGGAGTTAAATATCTAATCTCTGAATTTGACATTTTAATTCTTTTTTTTAATTAAACACTTTGTGAATTATGCTTTTGCAGCATTTCTTGTTTTTTCAGCAAAAGCAACGTGATCTTTCTCCATTCGCACAGTTAAGAATCGCATGATTCGCTCGTCACGTTTAAACGCAACTTCAAGTCGCTGGATCAAATCACCAGGAGCTTCAAATTCAACAAGATTGTAAAAGCCATTCGATTTTTTCTGAATTTGGTAAGCCATTTTTTTAAGGCCCCAAAATTCTTTGTGTTTAATCGCTCCTCCATTAGAGGTGATAAAATCTTCATACACTTTTACTGCTTCCTTTGTCTGTTCTTCAGACAAAACGGGAGTTAGAATGAAAACAGTTTCGTACCTATTCATATAAAAAATTTTAATTTTGCTCGCCTCCACACTCTGTTTTGGCGAATTAGAGTGCAAAGATAGGGTTATTATCCGAAGAACAAAGGAAAAAATGAAGTTTTAGCCATAAAGCTATTTACAAAGGTCTGCTTTCGTCATTTTCAGTTTTCCGAAAAAAATTAAACCGGGTTGAAGCTGCACTCGAAAACCGCACCGATTTATTTCAAAAGTACTTTTTTTAAAATAACGGGGAGGTGGTTAGATGAAATTTGTTGAAAAAGTACCCTGTTTGATTTCGGTATAGGGCTTAGATTATTATTATATTTGTGTTTTACGAATTTCTATGAGCAACTTTGTCGTTTCAGCGCGAAAATACAGACCACAAACCTTTGATACGGTTGTTGGACAATCATCCATCACAACTACTCTCAAGAACGCAATCAAAAATGATCATCTTGCGCAAGCTTTTCTCTTTTTTGGGTCAAGAGGAGTTGGAAAAACGACCACGGCACGAATTTTAGCGAAAACAATCAATTGTTCCAACTTAGGTTCTGATATCGAACCCTGTAATCAATGTGAATCGTGTACCTCCTTTAATGAAGGACATTCTTTCAATATATTAGAACTGGATGCAGCATCTAATAATTCGGTGGATGATATCAGGAACTTGATTGATCAAGTCCGAATTGCACCTCAAATTGGTAATCACAAAATCTTTATCATTGACGAGGTTCACATGTTATCATCAAGTGCCTTTAACGCCTTTCTAAAGACGCTAGAAGAACCCCCTAAGCACGCCATTTTCATACTTGCGACGACAGAAAAACATAAAATTTTACCGACGATCTTGTCCCGTTGTCAGATTTTTGATTTTCACCGCATTCAGATTGACGCGATCGTTGGGCAACTTCAATCCATTGCGACAAAAGAAAAAATCAAGGTCGACGAAAAAGGACTTCACGTCATTGCACAAAAGGCTGATGGCGCAATGAGAGATGCCCTTTCAATCTTTGATCAAATTGTATCCTTTAGCAATCAAAACGTAACCTACGAAGCCGTATTAGAAAATTTGAATGTGCTTGACTATGACTATTATTTCAAAGTGATAGCTGCAGCATTAGATGAAAAAATAGCCGACAACCTATTAATTTTCAATGAAATATTAGCAAAAGGATTTGATGGAAGTCAGTTCATTCTCGGACTTTCAGAACATTTACGCAATCTGCTGGTGTGTAAAGATCAAGCGACACTTGAACTGATTGAAGTGCCGACAGAAATAAAAGAACTTTACTTTCAGCAATCCAAAGTAAGTTCACAAGCTTTTATCGTTCTAGCACTCGATTTATTAAGAGACACTGACATCCATTATCGGGCAAGTAAGAACAAGCGACTAAGTATAGAGATTGCTTTAATGAAATTATGTTCAATTCAAGCCTTGCTTAAAACAAAGCAGTGATCCTTTCCCACAAAGACATATTAATTTTACCTTTTGAAGGGCAAGTAACGGCGAAAAACACGAACGCGACAACGGCTACTTCACCGGCTGCCGCGCGACCGATAAATCCTCGTCCTACAGGAGGATCAAGCACCGCACCGGTTCGCAAGATTGTTGCTGCTCCGACAGGACAACTTTCTACGACCAATATTGGCATAAAAGACACGCTCAATCCTGTTCAAAAAAAATCCAATGGCCAATCGGAAGAACATTTACCTGATCTTGCTGAGCCCTTTACTTTTGAAGCGCTTGAACATGTATGGAAAGCGTATTGCTTAGAAGTAAAAAGAAATAAAAAAGACAGCCTCTACTCTACTCTTCAATCAAAGATGACTATGTCGTCTGATTATCAAATTCAACTTGAACTATTAAACAGCGTTCAAGCCGCTGAAATTGAAAAAGAAAAAGTGGAACTACTCGGTTTTGTTCGAAAACAATTACGCAATTATTCGATAGGTCTTGTCTACACGATTGTAGAAGCCCCAAAAACACAGATATTAGATAGCAGAGGTATCTACGAAAAATTAGCGGAGGAGAACACTTCACTTGATAAGTTTCGCAAGCTATTCAACCTTGATGTTGAGTTTTAACTTTTCTGACAACCTTCCCCCTTTCTTACCATCTTATTTTTAACTCAATATAGTGGTGATATCCAGAACTTTATGTATATTGCCATTCAACTAACAGGATGGGCGACATATTCGAAGAGGACACAACCTCAAAACGAGTATGACGTCTTCTATCAAACTAAATGAATACCTATGAAAAGAATTTTCTACACACTTGCGTTATTTTGTGCTAGTTCCCCACTAATCGCTCAAGATTTTTCGCTTTTTTATGAACCCTCTAGCGCCACGGACTTTATTGTCGTGCGTGATGTATCCACTCTTGCAGATGGAAATTTATTAGCAGGTTACGACTTGATGTCAGGAGGCATGCCGACTGCAGGTATCATGAAAATAGATCATGACGGTGTGGTTCAATGGTCTAAAACATTGGAAATACCCGTATCTCTTGCAGGATGTACTTTCGAAGTCGTTGAAAATGAAGCTGGAAATTATTATTTATGGGGATTAAGTAAAGAAGAAGGAACGAATAACATGCGTGCTATCTTATCAGAAATCTCTTCAGAAGGAGAGATGCTTTGGTCAAAAGAATATGACTTTGGCTATAATGCAACAACTTCATACACGGTCAATAAGCTCTTCATTCTTCCTTCTGGAGATTTACAAATGATGATTGCTGTTTATGATGAAGTGATTGTCTTAAAGACAAATGCGAGTGGTGAAATGATTTGGGGACGTACATCCGCCATGGGACCGCCAGATGAAGGAGGTAAAAACCCTGGTTTTGAATGGCTAGCTGTTCCTGGAGATGGTGGAATGTGCGCAAGTAAAGCTGAAAATGACTTCTCTTTATTGCGTTACAGTGAAGAAGGGGAATTGATGTGGAATAAGACCTATAGTATTGGTGGATATACACATGGTAAAACAATCGCTCGCTCACCAAATGGAAACATTTTAATTGCCGGATTTGTAGACTATGTGCCGCATATCATGGAATTATCAGACGAAGATGGCTCCATCAATTGGGTAAAAACCTTCGTGGGTGGTGGAGCAATGAGTCTCTTATCTAAATCACATTTAACCGTAATGGGTGAAAGTATCATCCTTGATTATACGACAAATGCAAACATTCAATACATCCTTGAACTAAATGCTGATGGAGAAGTAACAAATACAATGGTTGGAAGTGAATCGGTTTTTGACTACAATAAAATTGAAGTAGCCTCTGAAACAGAAATCTATTATTATGGTGCCTCTTTAGTTGGTACGAATCGTTATGGAATGATTCATAGAACTGGAGATTTGATGAGTGAGTCTTGTAAAATTATAGCCGCAGAACCAATTACAACTGTAGACTACGCTGGAGTTGTGAACGAAGAAGTTTTTGATCCTTTTACGGCAGACTTTACGGATGAGTCGCCAATTGAGATCGTTTTAAACGATTTACAGTTAAAAGTTCGTTACGCGTGTGATGTCTATTTATCGAATGAAGTCGAAGAAGCATCAATTCTTTCAATTTATCCTAACCCTGCTGGGAATGAGGTGACAATTTTATTGAACGAAGACTTGATTAATGCCAACTATACGATTACAGATTTATCTGGTAAACATGTTATGGCAGGCACTGTATCAAATACACAAGAAATAATTGATATTTCAAGCCTTTCAAATGGCCAATATGTTTTCGCTGTTCAAACTGAAAACGGTGTATACACTGAAAAAATTTCCGTTCTAAAATAAGAATTAATTAATTTAGTAAAAAGGGCTTTCTATTGAATTAGAAAGCCCTTTTTTTTTATATCAACCTACTTTTAATCACCTTCTCGCAAGGTATTTAGCCCTTATTCTTAGCCATACAATTCGGAATGAAAAATTCACACGCAAGCACAAACCTTCTCTAATTATTAAGTGACTCAAACACCTTCATTTTCATACTCTAATTTATAGACATGGAAGTATTACCTGTGAGAAACACATTAGATGCGTGAAAACATTTAGACGCAGACG
>JALQVX010000129.1 GCA_023263555.1 Crocinitomix sp. | reverse complement strand
GGTATGCACTCAGAATTCAATCCGCAATTTTGCCGAAAGAAACGGTGTTCAAAAATAATGGTTTAGAAGGTTTTATTTTTCATAAACCAAAAGATGTTGTCGCAGGCGATTTTTATTGGATAGAGCGCCATGAAGATTACCTCTTCTTTGCTGTTGCAGATTGCACAGGTCATGGCGTTCCAGGTGCTATTTTAAGTCTGATTTGTGCCAATAGCTTAAACAGGGCGGTTGATATTATGGGGGTTAGGGATCCTGGTAAAATATTAGATACTTGCCGTAAGATCATTATTGATCGGCTAGGCGCTGGGCAAATGAATGACGGTATGGATATTTCTATTTGTCGTCTCGATTTGAATACGCTCCAATTACAATATGCCGCAGCAAATAATTCGATTTATTTGTATTCTTCAGCCTCCAAAGAAATTCAAGTCTTGAAACCGTCCAAGCAGCCAGTGGGAAATTATCCTAAGCAACATCCCTTCGAATGTCATGAATTACAGCTACATGCTGGTGATTTTCTTTATTTATTTACAGATGGTTTCGCTGATCAATTCGGTGGGCCTCAGGGTAAAAAATTCAAATATAACGCCTTCAAGCATATTATATTGCAGAATGTGAATGCTCCAATCGAGAATCAGCGAGCGGTATTAGAAGCTTCTTTGATGGACTGGATGAATGATTATGATCAGGTAGATGATATTTGTGTGATGGGGGTTCGTGTGTAAGTCTTTCTTATGTTCTCAAATTTTTTTAAGAAAAATAGCAGTACTTTATTGATTGTAGGAGCACTGCTTTTCCTCTTTGCTGTCGTTCGTTGGTTCGGCCGAGATGACACAGCTATTCTGCTAGACCATCCACAAACCGGCCAAATTTATATTTTTCATGAGGACAACTTATATGCGCCAATGCTATTAGACAGTGTCGGTACATCACAACTTTTCTTTCGTAATTACATCTTCCTCTTTGCAGACGCTGTGCCTGCACAAGAGCAAATTCTCGCCGACGAGTTTGACCTGCAATTTATGGCAATCTATGAGAAAACAGAACTTATTCGGCTCTATCAGGAAGGTTTGCTGGTTAAAATTTATACGCCATAAAAAAACCTGACACAAAAAGTATCAGGTTTTTTAGTTATTTCAATAAGGCTTATACCGTTGCTTTCGCTTTCGGCGCTGCACTTAATATTTCTTCGCTTGATCCTTCAGCAAATTGCTCGAAGTTCGCAACGAATTTTTGTGCTAAGCTATTTGCTTTTTCGTCGTATGCATTTTTGTTTTCCCACGTATTTTTAGGATTCAAAATTTCAGATGGAACGTTATCACATTCGGTTGGCATTGCAAGTCCAAATATTTCGTGATTCGTGTAAGCCACGTTATCTAATTTACCTTCTAAAGCTGAAGTAATCATTGCACGCGTGTATTTTAGACTAATTCTATTACCTACGCCGTATGATCCACCAGACCAACCTGTGTTGATTAGCCATACTTTAACATTGTTTTCTGCCATTTTTTTACCTAGCATCTCCGCATAACGTGCAGGGTGTAAAGGTAAAAATGGAGCGCCAAAACAAGCCGAGAAAACGGTTTGTGGTTCTGTAACGCCAGCTTCCGTTCCTGCTACTTTTGCTGTGTATCCAGAAATGAAATGATACATAGCTTGTCCAGGTGTTAATTTTGAGATTGGAGGTAATACACCAAACGCATCAGCTGTTAAAAAGAAAATATTTTTTGGCATACCCGCTTTTGAAGGAACCATGATATTATCGATATGGTGAATCGGGTAGGATACACGCGTATTTTGTGTAATTGAACCGTCAGTATAATCAGGTGTTGGTGTTCCATTTTCGAATCCAATGTTTTCTAAAATAGCACCAAATTTAATTGCATTGTAAATTTGAGGTTCTTTTTCTGCCGATAAGTCGATTGTTTTTGCATAACATCCGCCTTCAAAATTGAAGACACCATTTTCAGACCAACCATGTTCGTCATCTCCAACTAATCTTCTGTTTTCATCCGAAGATAAGGTTGTTTTTCCCGTTCCTGATAAACCAAAAAAGACGGCAGCGTCGCCAGCTTCACCAACATTTGCTGAGCAGTGCATTGAAAGCACATTTCGCTCATGTGGTAGAACAAAGTTAAGCACAGAAAAAATACCTTTTTTGATCTCTCCAGTATAACCCGTTCCGCCAATAATGATCATCTTCTCAGTGAAGTTCAAGATCGCAAAATTATGCTGTCTTGTTCCATCAATAATCGGGTCAGCCAAAAACTCTGGGGCACAAACGATATGCCAATCCGGTTTAAAGTTTTCGATCTCTTGATCGGTAGGACGAAGAAACATGTTGTTCGCAAACATGTTCGCCCAAGGTGTTTCAGTCACCACACGAATGTTTAGTCGGTAATCATCATCAGCACAAGCATACGAATCACGTACATATAAATCACGCCCCATTAAATAAGCTTTCATGCGGTTATACAACGCATGAAATTTATCCGTTTCGAATTTCTTGTTAATCGTTCCCCACCAAACTGCTTCTTCTGTTTTAGAATCGCAAACAATGAATCGATCTTGAGGTGAACGACCGGTAAACTCACCCGTTTCAATTGCCAAAGCACCTGTGTCAGTAATAACACCTTGTCCTTTGATAATTGTATCTTCCACTAATTCAGATGGGGTAAGGTTCCAGAAACAATCGCCGAGATTTGACAAACCAATTGATTCTAATGAAGCATCTTCTGCTCTTTTTCCATAATTATTCATACGAATATTTTTTAGCCATTTACTGTTTAAGACGAACAAAATTAAACTATTTCGTCGGTTTAGTCCAAAAAAATAGGTCTTACTTTTCAATAAGATATCAACGATTCATTCGTGATTTTCTTGTTCTCAATGGAAAAAAGAGGGATATTCGTTGAAAAACCAATTGATTTAATTTATTGTAATTCAGTTTGATGAGAGCATTGTAAATTGATTTTAAAGTGGGGTTATCTCGTTTATTCGTACTGAAAATTGGCCAAGCCTTTTAAATGTAAAGCTGATTAAAATCATTCAATTTTTGGGTGTCATTAATTGATTTTGTGCTTAAGTGTGATTGAGTTTTTCGCCACAAAATTTGCAATAAACAGCATCCAAGGTATGTCCTTCTTTTGAACAATGCTCGCATGCTTGTGTCGTCACTTTTCGCGGATTTAATTGAATTAATTCATTCGTTACAATTCCAGTGGGAACAGCTATAATGGCATAGCCCATAATCATAACGAGCGCCGCAATAAATTGTCCTAAGTCGGATGCCGGGTAAATGTCGCCATAACCAACAGTGGTGAGTGTAACAATTGCCCAATAAATACTTCGGGGAATACTCGTGAATCCAGATTCAGGTGTTTCTACCAAATACATGACTGTGCCAAGTATGATCACTGAGGTTAAAACCGCCCCTAAGAAAACGATAATTTTACTTCGTGAATGTTTTAGTGCGCTTGCCAATTGTTGTGCATCTGATAAGTATTGACCTAATTTTAGTATTCGAAAGACACGCAAGAGACGCAACGAACGAATAACCGTGAGTGAATGTGAATTTCCCGCCACAAACAAACCTAAAAAGGTTGGGATGATTGAGAGTAAATCAACTATTCCGTAAAATGAAAAGATATAATGTATGGGGCGCTTGATTGAAATTATTCGCGCAATATACTCAAGAGAGAAAAGGATCGTAAACGTCCATTCTGTTCGGACAAAAAAGGTATGGTATTTCTCTCCGTATGCCGGCACGCTTTCAATCATAACCACAGCCACACTGAGTAAGATCGCAATAAGCAAAATAATATCAAATAATTTACCGGCAAAGGTGTCCGCTTCGAAAATCACTTCGTGAACTTTCCTTTGCCATGGTTTTAAGTTTCTATTTTGTGTTGAAGGTTGTTCCATTTATAAAGGATAGATATCTAATTTAGTATCTTTGTGTAATTGCATTTTAATAATCGATTGAAAATCCCGATTGGTTTCTTGCCTAACAATAAATTTAACATAATTTGATGGATTTCTGCGCAATAAAAAGCGTTGAATATACCCATACCCTTCATATTGTCCATTTTTTATCGCCACAAATCCGAGTTCATTCGAGGTTCTTCCTTTATCCACAATGAGAAAACTTTCACCTTTAAAATTTAAGTCATTAGTTAGGCTTTCTACACGTGAATTGTACGCTTCTGGAGTTTCTCCTGAAATACAAGCACCTTTACATTTTTTAATGGTATAGTTAAAACATACACCGTCTGTTTTATGAACATGACATAGACGTTGACAAAGTTCAAATTCTTCAATCCAAAATTCTAAATATTTTTTTGCCGTTGCAATACTTGTAAAGGTTACAAGCGGCTTCTCTGTCAAGGTGTTTTTTTTGAGATGTAAATTTAGATAGCCACGCTGATCATAGTAGGAGTATAGGCCATGCGAAAAAACAGTGTTTCGCTGCGCTACATTATAAACCGGTTGCTCCGTTTTTATTTCCTCAGATTCCCGCAGAAGGGCAATTAATTCGCCCCCTGTTAAGTAATGATCAATAAAGGCAATTTTTGATCGCATTTCATTGCCTTTGTCTGTTTTTGAATTTTTGAAATGTTGCTCTATTCGCTTGCGAATGTGAATGCTTTTGCCAATGTATATCAGTTGTTTTTCTTCATTAAAAAACTTATAAACTCCCGTCTTATTCGGAATGTCATCTAGGAGGTGAACGTCCAATTTGGGATGCAAGATCGTCGTGTCAATCTCCTTTTTTATAAAGGTTGTGAAATTACCGCCTGCTTTTCTGTACAGAATTTTAAAGAGTTCAGCCGTTGCAATCGTATCATCAATGGCTCTGTGATGCTGTGTTAGCGCAATGCCAAGATCTTTGGTGATGTTTTTAAGTCCGTACGAATCATGGCCGGGAATGATGATGCGTGCGGCTTGTATAGTACACATATGATCCATTCTGAAATCATAACCCAATCTTCGATACTCACGCCTTACCACTGTATAATCAAAGCTGACATTGTGCGCAACAAAAATGGTGTCTTTTGTGAATTCAATGATGTCTTTTGCAATTTCATAGAATTTTGGCGCACCGTAAACATCTGAATCACTTATTCCAGTAAGTCGACTGATAAAGGGTGATATACGTTCTTCTGGATCAACAAATGTATGGTATGTGTCAAGAATGGTTTCGCCGTCATGTAAAAGGATGGCAATCTCAATTATTTTAAAATTTTTAGGTTTGTCCCCCGTGGTTTCAATATCAATTATGGCGTATTTCAAAATATGGCGTGCTAAAAATGGGCTAAACTATTTATTTTCAATTAAATTGTTTAAAAATGCTCGATTATTATCGGTAACTATCTCTCCCGCTCCTTCAAAACGACTGAGCGTTATCTCTTTGTTTATAATACAAAGGGTGGGGTAGAACTTGATAGCGAAGTCTTTCGGAAAATAAGAGGTCGTGTATAAAAAGTCATATTTATCAGCGAGTTTAGATTGTTCTATCGTTTCGATCGATTCTTCACTAACGGCAATAAAATGGATCTTATTTTTAAATTCTTCTTGTAGTGATTTAAGTTGGGCTAATTCTGCTCTGCAAGAAGGACACCAAGTTGCCCAAAAACTAAGGATAATTGGTTTATCATTATACGTACTAAAAAGGCTTTCCTCTCCATCCATATTGGTCAGGTTCCATAGTTGAGTTGCTGGTGCTAAAGGATCAGCTGAACTCGTGTTAAATTCAATGTCGCTCATCCAAAGTCCTTGAAACCATCCCTGAAAGCTGATACGCCATGAAGGAACAAATAATATTGCTAAAATAATTAGTAATATAACCGTCGATCCATACTTTTTTAAATACTTCATCCTATGAATAATGAAAAGCTGGAAATTCGTTCCAAAGTAATTCGAATTCCTTATCAAATTCTCGCAAGACACGTGATGAATCGGTGATAAGGATGTTTTCGTGATTATAGCGTTCTGCACTTCTTGTCCAGTTGTAGCTTCCTGTTAAGGTTATATTGCCGTCAAATAAAGCAAATTTATGATGCATATGATTTTCGGTAATATCTAAACGAATTGGAATGCCTGCATTTGCAAGTTTTTCAATGTCCGATCCTTTGTCGTTGATTTTATCGTTATCCGAAATAACGCGAATGCTTACTCCGTTTTTGTGCTTACTAATTAATGCTTCCGCAATTCTATCGTCACTAATCGTGAATAAGCAGATCGAAATTTTTCGTGTCGCACGATTAATATGAGAGAGAATAGCTTGCAAGCATTCTTCGCCTGGCGAAAAATAAACGCTCTCTTGCTGCACTTCTATTTTATTTGCAGCCAAAATGAGCTTGTTTATATTTTCGGTCCAATTTAAAATTTCGTGATAATTTTCAGCATTGATGCGTGAACGGGCTATTTTAAATAATTCGCTTCTTAAAAAATCACTGACTCTTTTGTCAGGAGAAAGCGCGTTTAAAGCTCCTTTAATTCTCGCTTTTTCATCCTTAGATAAGAAAAAGTCTTCGACCGAATCATCAAGAAGTACTATTATTTCATCTCTTAAATTCATTCTTTATCTTTAATTGATTTACTTAATTTTTTATCCATTAAATCAATTCTTCTAAACACGGCGTCCAATTTTTCATTTAAAACTTGTAAATCGTTCGAGTCAACAGTAGGATGCTCGAATTTAGCAATTTGATTCACGGTTAATTCTCCCTTTACAATTTCATCAATCGTGATACCGAAATGGTTTGATATTTTAATTAAGGTGTCTAATTTTGGTTCCGCACGCCCTTCTTCATAAGCACCAACGCTTGGCCTTTTTAAGTCAAAAAGCCCAGCAAATTCGGCTTGATTCAGATTTTTAAAGAGTCTCAACTTCTTAATGTTTTTGGCTAAAATTGTTTTTTTCATAAAAAAATCTAATAATATTAGTATTTAATAATTTATAATATATGAAAAGCGAATTTTTTTCATCTGAACATAAAAAAGGGTATAATCTAGTAGGTCAAAAAATAGAGGATGTAATGAGTTTTTTTGATAATTCTATTTATACGATAAGAATTGTTAAAAGT
>JALQVX010000085.1 GCA_023263555.1 Crocinitomix sp. | reverse complement strand
AAGAAGTACAAAGTATTGAGTACTTTAAATACATCATAACTCTCATAAAAACCTGAGAAAATCATTGTAAATCCGTCTGTATCTGTGGTGATTTTTAGAGTCAGGAGAAATTAGAAAATCAGTGAAAATCAGTTAAATCAGCGCATGCCATAGCATCAGCGTTCTATTTATTTTACCGCAAAGACGCCGAGGACGCAAAGTAATTTACTGTATCAGAAACGTCAAAAAGCAGTCTTGTGTCTAACGTCATTAATCTGAGAGCGCAGCGATCTACAACCGATCCGACTGACCGGAAGAGGATTCTTGAATTTGAGCAGCGGCTTTCAGGCGACCGAACTTAACAAACACGCCTAATTTAAACGTCGTGAATTGATTTTGACTCACGGATTGATATTGGTAATTTCCAGAAAACTGAGTTGACTTATATTTTGGAGGAATAATATTACTGACATCTGCAAAAAACTGGAGGTTATTGCCATTGTATTTTTTAGTTAGGCGCAATCCCCAGTTGATGACTACATTATTTCGAGAATCTGCTCCTCCCCATTTATTAATATGAAAACGATTCATCAAACTAAAATCTTTCGGAAGGCTAAACGTCAGATACGAATAAACACCATAGGTGAGGTTAAAAAATGGCTCTCGACCAAAAATTGGTGTAAAACTGTACTTGCTATAATCCATCCATACCGAGTTCCACCCTTGCAACCACTTTGTTTGAAAAGGGATACTAAAAGATGCGCTAAGACGATCCTCAGCCAAGGCATTCATGGGTGTGTTCTCTGTTAAATACGAATCGGGGCGAATAAAGGAAATAGAACTGATAGGATCCTTGATGTGCGAATAACTCATAGAGAAATTATAGGCGTAAAAAAGGTCTACTTCAAACCCCACGGTTTGCTCAACTGAAGGACGCAAAAAGGGATTTCCATAATTGATTTCTAAACTATCTGATTGACGTATAAAAGGATCATAATTCGAGAATTGCGGACGATCGATTCCTGAATTGTAGAAAACGGTTATTGCAACCTTATCACTTGGTTCGAGCAAAATAGAGGCATTTGGAAAAGGCAGGATATAAGACGAATCCAAAAACTGTTGGTTCAATGAATTACTATAGCCATCCAATTTCGTATACTCAGCGCGCAAGCCGACACGAAAACCAACTTTTTTCCATTTTTTCGCGACATCAAAAAAGGCCGCACCAATATGCTCTTGATAATCATATGAATTTGAAGCGGTGGTATCAATTTCCCATGCCCCGTCTACATCATTGTACTGATCAAATCGTTTGCCGTTAAATAAGGCGCTGTAAGACATTCCCACGTTTAATTTCCATCCTGTTGTGTCAAATACATGCTCGTAATTCGTTCTGAATTCACCAATATTCGGAATGTCCCGAGAATCGTTGCGAATTCCAAAATTGGAAATACTGGCATCTGGAATAAATTCGAATCGGCTGAAAGCAGTTGCATCCGACGAACTGACTTTATTGACATAATTCAGGTTAATTTCGAAATTACTTTTATTCGTATCTGTTTCGACCGTATAATTAATAAAAGCACTGTTATTTAGCCATGTATAAGACGAT
>JALQVX010000048.1 GCA_023263555.1 Crocinitomix sp. | reverse complement strand
AATTTGTATTAATTCTTCAAGAATTTTTTCTTCAATTTATTTTTAAAAGAGAAGATCGTGGACCAATCGATTACTATTAAACCATGCAAAAATGGTTGACGCCATTCATTTATAACGCCGTAATAACGCTGATGAAGGGGTAGAGAGATCGGGAAGCTCGCAGAGATCATCCGTTCAAACATAGCCTTTGTTGGTGGGATTGCAAGTTGTAACCCGAGTTATGTATTAGAACTTCGTTATGAAGGTTCATAACATAAAAACAGCACAGCGATTGATTTTGAAATGGTTTGAAGCTGGAATAGATTTTCTAATGCATAATTCGGGTTTTATGCGGGCTGCAAGGCTTAGGCTCTGCTAGAGGTCGTTTTTTGGTTCGTTGCTTGTCTTGAGTGCCAGTCGAAAGATTGACAAGAAAAAAAGAACAGAAAGTGTTAAAAGAAAATAAATGTGGTCATCTTATCCCCAACTTTTGAACCGGATCCAGATATCCATCATCCAGCGCTCTGACACGATCCTTCGCCAAAACTAAAATTCGGAATAATAACGATATTAACGACTTAAAACGCTTGATAATCAGGATAAAAAAAGGCCAATAAACGTTCGGAATAAAGTCCCTTACTCCATCCCCACCAAATCCACCATTGGCACTTCCAAAGCACGTGCAATACGACGCAATAAATTCGCAGAAGGACTTACCTCAGCGCGCTCTATTCGCATGATGGTTGATTTATGCGCTTGGGTTTTTAGCGCTAATTGATACAAAGTCAAATCGCGCTCTTTGCGCAGTTCGTGAATCTTTTGTCCCAGTTTTTCTTTGAATTCGTCTTCAGTCATAATGGAGGTTTAAGTTTACCAGCGAACAATATAACAAAAGAGTTGCGAAAAAGCAACTTTCTATAGCTAGAAATTAGTGACTGGTGATTGGTGATTGGTGACTGGCAATTAGTGATTAGTGATTTGAAATTGGTGAAAAGTAGAAAGTCAGCGCATAGCGTAATAAGTACTTCAAATATCATAAGCACACAAAAAAATCTGAGAAAATCTGTGTTATCTGTGGTGATCAATTTAGTAATTGGTGATTGGTGATTAGTCAATCCTTTTTTTACCGCAAAGTCGCAGAGGACGCAAAGTAATTTGCTGTATCAGAAACGTCAAAAAGCAGTCTTTTGTCCTTTGAGATTCATTAGAAATTAGAGATTGGTAATTAGTCTTTTAGGCAGCAGGCAAATGTTTTAAGCAACCTTGGACTTCGTCTCGGCTAAGCCGAGATCAGTCCGCGCGCGTTTCGCAACCATTCAAACCATCAACCAATCGAATCATCAGATCATCAACCAATCAGATCATCAATCAAAAAACAAAGTTCTCCCCCGCCTTAACCATTCTGCGCATCAAGACGCTAGCCCGGTAACGATCATCACCATATTCGGCATGTAATTGATCCAAGGCATTGAGGACATTCGACCAACCCATTTCATTTCCCCAGGCCAATAAACCTTTTGGATAATTGACCCCTTTTGTCATGGCGAGATCCACTTCTTTTGGTGTTGCAATAGTTAAAAAAACTGCATCTACGGCTTCATTCATGAGCAAAACAAGAATGCGATTTAAAATATCGTTTCCGATTTTTTCATCTTTCGTTGGTGCGGGTAGTTCAACTCCTTCGGCATAATTATAATACCCTCTCCCCGATTTGCGACCAAACCAACCTGCTTCTGAATGCCGTTTTTGCGTAAACGACGGTCGGTAACGTGGATCAAAATAGAAAGCGGTGAACACCGTTTCAGTCACCGTATAATTAATGTCATTTCCGATATAATCCATCAAGGTAAAAGGGCCCATTCTAAAACCACCCAATTCGGTCATTGCCCAATCGATTGTTGCAAAATCAGCCACACCTTCTTCATAAATTTTCAAGGCTTCACCATAAAATGGTCGCGCCACGCGATTCACAATAAAACCGGGTGTATCTTTCGTTAACACCGTTACTTTTTTCCATGAATCAATTAAATCACGGGCCGTTTTTGTGGTTGCTTCACTTGTTTGCACGGCGGGAATGATTTCCACCAAAGGCATTAATGGAGCAGGATTAAAAAAGTGAATTCCAATTACACGCTCTGCCATCTTACAAGCCGCAGCAATGGACGCAATGGATAAAGAAGACGTATTCGACGCCAAAATACAATCCTCATCCACAATCGACTCTAATTGAGAAAAAACAGACTTTTTAATGTCGATATTTTCAATAATGGCCTCAATAACTAATCCACAACCTGTAAAACCATTCATATCCGAGATATAAGCGATTCGTTCTTGAATTGTTTCCGACTCATGTTCATCTAATTTACCCTTTTCCACTAAGCGTGCCATCACTTTAGCCAACGAGGCATGCGCTTTTTCCAATTGCGCCGCATTGGTATCAAACAAAACAACATTATGTCCACTTTGAGCCGCAACTTGGGCAATTCCAGATCCCATTGAACCTGCTCCTAAAACTCCAATTTTCATGTGATTTCAATTATTTTTTGTCTCGCCTAAAACGAGTTCTATTTTCCTTTAAATTCAGGTTTACGTTTTTCTAAAAATGCCGCAACACCTTCATTATAATCAATTGTTGCTCCCGCAATTGTTTGCAATTCTTCTTCCGTTTCCAATTGTGTATTCAAATCACTAATCATAGAAAGATTCAATGCACGCTTCGTTAAACCTAGTCCGCGTGTTGGCATTTTTGCTAATTTTTGTGCAATTGCCAACGATTCAGTTGCGAAACTATCATCACTAAACCATTTATAAATCATCCCCAATTGTTCTGCTTCAGCAGCCGACACTTTATCGCCTAGCATCATTAAAGCAGACGCTTTTTGGAAAC
>JALQVX010000398.1 GCA_023263555.1 Crocinitomix sp. | reverse complement strand
TAAGTCCGTTCAATTTGAAATGGAACCTTCCTGATGTAAGCCTTTCGCGCAATTCAGGTTTCTATTTTAAATTTTTATTTCTTTTTCCTCAACGTTCATAATCTGTTTTAGGTTTTTCATTCACGTCAATTTAGGGCAGTTATTGTGTGAGTTGTTTTGGTTAATTGATGCTCGATTAAACGCTTCCTTAATCTCTCAATTGTTGAAAACCCCCTAATAAATCCTGTTAAAACCCGAACAGTTCTCGAAATTTACCCCTAATTTTGAACATTATAAGGCTATAAAAAATTACTATGTCCGTTTTGGAAAAGCAACACATTGAATTTGATCGTAAAGATCTTACAAACGAAGAATTATTGCGTATTTACAAAGCAATCGTAAAACCGCGATTAATAGAAGAAAAAATGCTGATTCTTCTTCGTCAAGGAAAGATTTCTAAATGGTTTTCTGGCTGGGGACAAGAAGGAATATCTGTTGGTATAGCCTTAGCTTTAGATCAAGACGAATATATTTTGCCAATGCACCGAAATTTGGGTGTGTTTACAGGTCGAAATATTCCACTCAATCGCTTATTTGCTCAGTTTCAAGGAAAAGCAACTGGTTTTACCAAAGGACGCGATCGTTCGTTCCATTTCGGAAGCAAAGAGCACCATATTGTGGGCATGATTTCTCATTTAGGACCGCAATTGGCATTGGGAACTGGAATAGCCTTAGCGCATAAATTGAGGGGAGAAAAGAAAGTGGCTTTAGCGATTACTGGAGATGGTGGTGCAAGTGAAGGTGATTTTCATGAGGCTTTAAATGTCGCGTCGGTATGGGATACACCCGTTATTTTCTTGGTTGAAAATAATCAATGGGGACTCTCTACACCTTCTAATGAGCAATTCAGATGCAAACAATTTATTGATAAAGGAATAGGGTATGGTATGGATGCGTTCCAAATTGATGGGAATAATATCCTCGAAGTTTACCATTCTGTTCGTCAAATAGCCGCTTCTTTGCGCGAAAAACCACGTCCTTTTTTATTGGAATGTATTACATTCAGAATGCGAGGTCATGAAGAAGCGTCAGGAACGAAATATTACCCTGAAGGATTACAAGATAGGTGGTCAGAAAAAGATCCTGTAGATAATTATGAATTGTACTTGCTGAATGAAGGTGTAATCACGAAAGAAGAGGTTGAAGCAATTCGTGAAGCAATCAAACATGAAATTCAAGCCGAACTTGAAATAGCGTATGCAGAACCATCAATTACGGTTGATACTGCGGTTGAATTAAATGATATTTATGCTCCCTATACGCAAGAAATCACCCTTCCTGCATCAAATAAGACGACAGAAAAACGCTTTATAGATGCCATTTCTGATGGATTGAAACAATCGCTTCAAAAATATCCTGAATTGATTGTGATGGGACAAGATATCGCAGAATATGGAGGGGTATTTAAAATTACAGAAGGATTTGTAGAGGAATTTGGGAAAGATCGTATTCGTAATACGCCTATTTGTGAATCGGCAATTATTGGTGCTGCGTTAGGCTTATCGATAAATGGAATGAAAGCGGTGATGGAAATGCAATTTGCAGATTTTGTCACTGTTGGATTTAATCAAATCGTGAACAATTTGGCAAAATTACATTATCGTTGGGGAGAAAAGGCAGATGTTGTCGTTCGAATGCCTACTGGAGGTGGTTCTGCTGCAGGACCGTTTCATTCACAAAGCAATGAGGCCTGGTTTACCCATACACCGGGTTTAAAAGTTGTTTATCCTTCTTCTCCAGCGGAAGCAAAAGGATTGTTGGCCGCGGCTATCGAGGATCCAAATCCCGTGATTTTCTTTGAACATAAAGGTCTATATCGTAGTATACGCGAAGAGGTTTCTGATGACTATTTTACAATTGAAATAGGAAAAGCGAATCTCATCAAAGAGGGAAGTAAAGCGTCTGTTATCACTTATGGAATGGGTGTGCATTGGGCACGCGAAATTGTTGAAAAGCATAACCTTGATGTAGCGATTTTAGATTTGAGAACCTTATTGCCGTTAGATCTAGAGGCTGTTTATGCCACTGTCCGAAAAACAGGTCGTGTGATTTTATTACATGAAGATTGTTTGACCGGTGGAATAGGAGGGGAACTTGCTGCATTGATTGCTGAAAATTGTTTTGATAGCTTGGACGCTCCTGTTATGCGCGAAGGAAGTCTAGATACACCTGTGCCTTTTGATGCAAAGTTGGAAATCAACTTTATGCCAAAGGATCGTTTTGAGGAAAAACTATTGAAATTATTGGCCTACTAAGCTAGTCGTTTTCGAGCGCAGATTGGATTCAGTTTACCTAAATCTTTTCCGCAAGGTCTCTTTAACGTTTTCTGGTAAAAATTGAAAATCAAGCGCAAAGTCTAACGCTTCTTGATTGGGCGTTTGCGTATAAATTAATTCGTAAATATCCAATAGACCAATCGTGTCATGTAGTCGCTCTGATAAGGAAAAATTATCGCCTATTTTTACTGCTCCTTCTTCTATTACGCTCACATAAACGCCAGGAAAGGGCGCTTGACTAAATGCTTTAACAATCGTTTGCGATCCAAATCGTAGACCTAATTTAAAACAGGGTTGTCTCGGTTGAGTAACGCGTACCCGACAATCACCTATATAGAAAATGTCTCCAATTTGTATTTCTTTTTCGTTAAGTCCTTCTACCGTAATATTTTCGCCAAACATGCCGTACTCCCATTCCAAGTCAGGATACTTGTTTTTCCAAAATTCATAATGATCAGCAGAGTAGAGATAACAGGCCTTAAGTTCTCCTCCATGGTATCTTCGATCGATTACTGCATCTCCTTCTACATCAGATTTTCCCAAAATGATGGGATGAGAAACAGGTTTTTTAAAAATCCCTGTTTTAACCGTTTTACCGCGATATTTTACGCCTTGACGTTCACCAATATTAACAGAAACAACTTTCATGCAGAAAAGGAATTAAGTTAAGGTGTTGACAGTGAAACAGGAATCACTTTTCCATTCATCCAACCGTGCGCCGTTAAACTGAAGTTTGCAATAAATTCGGCCATTTTTTCAGCCGATACTGGCGCTTCATAACCTGGAAAAGCTTCTTCCAACATTTCTGTTTGTGCCGCTCCAAGGGCTAAACAATTAACCGAAATGTCTTGTACTTTTAATTCTTCTGCTAGGCATTCAGAAAAGCCAGCTACAGCTGATTTTGTTGAACTGTAAACGCTCAAACCGGGGAATTTCGAACTTCCTTGAAATCCTCCCATTGAACCAATATTAACAATATGACTTGATCTACCTTCCATGAAAGGCACCAGTGCTTGACAAGTTAAGATAAGACCAGAAACATTTGTTTCAAATGAGGTTTGAATATCTTCTGACGTCAATTCAAGAAATGGTTTGTTCACCAAATAACCAGCGTTGTTAATTAAGACATCCACATGATCAAAAACGGTGTGAATGACAGTGGTCAAATAATCTTTTAAATGAGCTGCCCTTAAGTCAACACTTGCAATCCGAATAGGAAAAGGACGCTCAATTTGCTCCAGTTCCCGCAAAGCTTCGATTGATCGAGCTAATACTAAAACACTGTGGTCATGACTTAATTTTAGTGCTAATTCTCGGCCAATACCGCGACTTCCTCCTACAATTACAATGTTTTTCATCTTTAGCGATTTAGTCAATAGCACAGAGGTGCCAATCCTGGGATTCTCTCTTAATATTCATCAAAAGAAACAACCACTTTTTCAGAAGTTGGATGCGATTGACATGTAAGAATAAAGCCATTTGCAACTTCATCTTCTTCCAACGCAAAATTCATGTCCATTCGCACTGTGCCTTCTAGCAACTTAGCACGACATGTACAACAAACCCCGCCTTTACAAGAAAAAGGAACATCTGCATCTTCGTCTTGTGCAGCTTGTAAAATATCTTTTCCTGCAGAATTTAGAGTGAAAACATATTCTTCATCATCAATGATGACAGTGACATTGCTGTTAACCGGCTCGTTTGAACTTGCTAAAACAGGTTGAGTAGGTGCAGTCGCTTTGAAAAGTTCAAAATGTACTTTATCCTTAAGTCCTTTACCTGTGTAAAAATTCTTAACGCTATCAATCATTTCAATCGGACCGCAAACATACACCGCATCAATTGTGATAGAAGATTGACTTTTGGCGAAAAACTGTTCACATTTGGCCAGGTCAATTCTACCATTTGTTTCAGCAGAACCTGAATCCTCACGACTTGTGATATAGGTTAAGTTGAGGTTGATATATTCGTGGTTTAGAGCTTCTAATTTTGATCTAAAAATCGTTTCTGTTTCACTTTTGCTACCGTAATACAATTGTACATTACTGTTTGGCTCCGCTTTTAAAATTGCTTTAACCATTGATATAACCGGTGTAATTCCAGACCCCGCCGCATAAAAGATATAATTTTTAGCATTGGATGCAGCTGTTTCAACTTTAAAACCACCCATTGGTGGCATCACCTCCAACACATCTCCAACTGAGAGCTTTTTTGTAGCAAAGGTTGAAAATAAACCGTTTTCTATTGCCTTAACAGCTACAGTTAACTCATTTTCATATGGTGCGGCACAAATTGAATAAGAGCGTCTTACGTCTTCTCCATTAATTTCTGCTTTTAATGTCAAGTATTGTCCGGCAACGAATGTGTATGCAGCAGATAATTCTGCAGGTACTTCAAAGCTAATCGAAACAGTATCAGATGTTTCTTGTTTTATTTCCTTTATTTTGAGGGAGTGAAATGTTGTACTCATGGTTTTATATTTTGCGTAAAAGTAATGGTATAAAAGGAAAAAAAGTGCATTCAAAGACGTTTTTCAATAATCTTTTAGCCGTTAACTTGTAAAAATTTTAACTCAATCACAGGAATAAACTAACAATTTAATACCGTTTTTGTTGGTCAAAAGTAAAAACAATTAAATTTCAATCATTATCTTTAGCACATTGAAATTTTGAAATATTAATTGTTACCGTAAGGTTTACCCAATTTATGATGATTACCTACTCAAAAAAAATAAGCGCAATACTAGTGGCGCTGCTCGTATCGTATGCTGGATTTGCTTATGAAGTTGAGCAACTTGCTAGTTATCAAGAAAAATATCCGAATACCATTGGGGTAGTTCTGGATCATAGTCAATTTGTATCGCTTAATGTCAATACGAAGACAGGCGAATTAGAGATCTTCGAAACAGATTACGAAGAAGTTTTATATCTAAAAGAAGCGAGTAAATTTTACACAAGCCAAAGTATCTATACTTCTGATTTCTTTGAAGATATTACTGAAATTAATGTCATAGTTTATACCAATAAAGGAAAAAAAATGAAGTTGTCTTCAGACGACTTTCAAATCGTTGACTCGGCCCCAAGTAGCTGGGTCTTTCATGATGATGATAAGGAGTTAACATTTACCTTTAAAGAATTAGGTGAGGGGTATCGAACGGTTATTCAATACACAAAAAAAGTAAAGCGACCTGAATTCTTTGAAATGTTTCATTTCATGTCAGGTTATCCTATGGAAAAATCGAGAATTGAAATTGTTCACGCTCCGTCTACTGAATTAAAATTTTTCGAGCAAAATTTGGAGAACGAGAACGTCTTTCGTGAGACCAACACACTTAAAAAAGGCACTATTCAGCATGTGTGGGAAATGAATGACCTTCCAGAATATAAAACTGAAGATGGTAGTACTGATATGAATAATCATCTTCCTTATCTTGTTGCGCAAATTGTAAAGTATGAATTGTATGGTGAGGAAATAAAGGTTTTAGGTTCTGCTGACGATTTGCATTCTTATTTTCAAGATTTTTTATTGTTGAAGGACGAAAATGAGTCTAAAGTTAAAACAACAAAAGAAAAAGGGGGCATGTTTGAAGTGGTGGACAGTATCACTGCGGGAATGGAAAGTGAGCTCGAGCGAATGGATACCATCTTTAGATGGGTGCAATCAAATATAAAATATATCGCTTTCGAAGACGGCATCAATGGATACGTTCCTAGACCGTGCACTGAGGTAATGAATAACCGATATGGGGATTGTAAGGATATGGGGAATCTTCTAGTTGAAATGCTTGAATATGCAAATGTTTCTGGTGCACATGTGGCGTGGGTTGGAACGAGGGATATCGCGTTTTTAATGAGTGATATTCCTTCTCCAATGGCCTGTAATCATGTGATCTGCGTTGTTGATAGACCTGATGGTGGGTATTATTATCTGGATGCTACCGATTCAGAAGGGAGTTATGTCCTTCCTCCAAGAAGTGTCCAATCGAAGGATTTACTTATTCATTTAGGGAAAGACCGCTATACACTTTTTAAAGTGCCTGCTGTCGAAGCTGAAAAGAATTATTTTAAAACGGTGTTGCGTTATCATTGGGATGAAGATGATTCTATCCGTGGAAATGGAAGCGATTATTATGGTGGATATGAGCGATCGAGAAGAACGTATTCTTTGAGTAATATGGATAACGAGGACCGCGAAATTTATGTGAAGGATTTAGTTTTAGGAGGGTTGAATCGCTATCATTTAGATACATTTGAGGTTCGAAACTTAGGAAATAAGGAGAAAGAATTAGTGATTGATTATGCATTTGCCGTTGATAATTTATTTGTTGAAGATGGCGATCAATTGATCCTAAACCCAACTTTATTTAAACCACGAATTTCGAAATATAATGAAACTGATCACTCGCTCACACGACATAAGAATTATCACCGTCATGTGGAATATGTTTAC
>JALQVX010000387.1 GCA_023263555.1 Crocinitomix sp. | reverse complement strand
TCTTTATTTCAGATACAGATGAAGATCGAATTGAGAAAGTGTTTGAAGGCATTGCCATTGACCGTATTTTATTTAAAGCAAAAGGAGGAACAATTGAAAAAGGATAGAAATCTAAACGGTATTCCTATAAAGGAGGCGATTGACGGTTATTTTAAGGCCTTGGGTATGGAGGATAAAATACATGAAACACGCGTTTTGTCGAAATGGGAAGAATTGATGGGAGATGCCGTAGCAAAGCGAACGGAGGAACTTTTTATACGCGAAAAAGTCTTGTACATTGAACTCAATTCGTCTGTCATGAGAGATGAACTTCATCAGTCAAAATCAGAAATTATTGCTAAAATTAATGGGGCAGCGGGAATGGAATTAATTACAGATATTTTTCTTAAATAAATTTCAATTTTGTAAATTGTCCTCGTAAATTAGATATTCGATAAGTATTAACAGATATTCAACAGAAATTAGAAGATGAAAAAGATAGTATTAAGTGCAACAGTAATTTTAGGTTTAACAGCATGTGGTGGATTTACCGAAGAACAAGGTAAGGCTGCTGATGCTATGTGTGAATGCATGGCTGCGGATGCACATGGTGATTTTGATATTAACTGGTTTGAGTGCGACACCGAATTGAAGGCAACCTATGATGTTGAAGTTTTTGAAGAAGGAAGTTGGGTTGAGGCGTTAGAAGAAAAATGTCCGGATGTTGCCGATAAATTAGAGGATTAAGCGAAATAAAATTTACTCTAAACAAAAAAGCCGATTGAGTCATCAATCGGCTTTTTTACGTGCATAAATTTTTATTTATTCGCTAATTACGATTGATTCAATTTTATCGCCTTCACGGATATCATCCACCACATCAACGCCTTCAATTACTTTTCCAAAACACGTATGATTTCCATCTAAATGAGCCGTATTATTGCGGCTATGGCAAACAAAAAATTGGGATCCACCTGTATTTCTTCCTGCATGTGCCATTGATAATACACCGCGATCGTGGTATTGCTTTTCAGCTGTAACCTCACAATTAATCGTATAACCTGGTCCACCTGCACCCGTTCCATTTGGACATCCTCCTTGAATAACAAAATCAGGAATAACACGGTGCCAATTTAATCCATTGTAAAATCCTGAATTGGCTAATTTTACGAAATTCCCTGTTGTAATAGGAGTTTCATCATATAATTCGGCTACCATGACGCCTTTACTTGTAGTGATCGTTGCTTTCATCTTCTTTTTTTATGATTGCTATTATTTTGAATTTACAAATTTACGAAAAATCCATGGTTCGATTATCAAGCCAACAATTTTAGATCTATTTTTCAGCAATTCGTCGCGGTATTGTGACGGATAAATGTGCACCAAAAGATTCACGCAAAATTTTAAAAAGGGCTACAAGTTATATTAGACTTTTGTCTATCTTGTTTGACAAAAAAGGAGACTAATTTTTTAACCATGATACCATTATTTATGAGTAATTCAGAAGAAATTGTAGATAGTAATTCGGCACAAAGAGAACGTAAATCGATTTTTCAAACCTTTGCAATGCTATCCTATATTGGTAATTCGATTTGGGGAATTTTATTTCTGCTCCTTTTTATTGGGTGTATAATCAATGGTGAAGGAATGTTGCGGGAAGGGGATGATACGTCTCGTGTGACCTTTTATTTAATTGTTTCCGCATTGATTTCGATTGCCTCGATTTTGTGTATAATCGGTGTAATAAGAATGAAACGAGGAAAAAAGGCTGGTTTTTACGCCTACGCCATTGGGAATTTGATTTGGATTGGTCTCTTGTTTTATGATGCAGGGAGATATGGACTTGTCTTTCCAGTTTTAGCGGGTATTTCAGCTGTTTTCGTCATTTATTATGCGCTGCGATTACCAAAGTTAAGTTAGTTTTTGCCGTCCTTTTCGTAAGGTGAATTAATCGCTTGCGACTACCGTACACGAGAAGAAATCCTTATTTTTGTACCATGGTTCAAAAGCAGTTCACCTTTGATGAATTTAAATTTTCATCCACATTAATTCGCGATCTAGTAGCTGAAGATAGCGCTATTTCCTCATTTATTTCTCGTCCATTTTCAATGGAGAACCTCCATCAACAAGCGCAAGAAAAGGTGTTTGATGCAGAAAGACGAACGGTTTTGGTGCAGCAATTAATCGCACAGAATGAGGGTGTTTCGTTGAGTAATCAAACCCGCGAAAAGATTGAATTGCTCAAGCAGTCCAATAGTTTTACCATCACAACAGGGCATCAACTAAATCTTTGGACCGGTCCTCTCTATTCAATTTACAAAGTCGCTCAAGTGGTTTCCTTGTGTCGCGAAGCGAAGGCAAAAGATCCATCAAACAATTATGTTCCCGTTTTTTGGATGGCAACAGAGGATCACGATTTTGAAGAAATCAATCACTTGCATTTATTTGGTAAAAAAATAGCATGGGAAAAAGAAGGGCAAGAAAATCGCATTGCAGGCAAAATTGAGCCGACAGATATTCTCCCATTTTTAGATGAAATCACTGCTCTATTTAGAACCGAAGAAGAAAAAGCTGAGATCCAGCTAATTGCCAATTTTTATGCTGAAAGCGATAATCTGGCTGCAGCAACACGTAAGATAATGAACCATTTATTTGGTGAATTTGGCTTAGTGATTGTGGATGGCAACGATTTGGAATTAAAGAAAGAATTTAAACCGATTGTCGCAAAAGAATTGACAGAAGGGTTTGTATATAAAGCCGTTCACACCACAAACGAGGCCCTCGAAACAAAGGGTTATCATTCGCAAGTTTATTTGAGAAATTCTAACCTCTTTTCGATTGAAGCGGACGGAACGCGTATAAGGATAGGAAAGGAAGATGATCAATTTTACAAAGGAGAAATTAAGGTTGAACTGGAAGATCTTTTAGCACAACTGGATGTGAATCCAGCATCTTTTTCACCAAATGCATTAATGCGTCCTGTTTATCAGGAGTTAGTTTTACCCAATTTAGCCTATATCGGAGGTGGAGGAGAGATAGCCTATTGGATGCAATTAAAAGGTGTGTTTGACGCGCTTAATTTGCCATTCCCTATGCTGCGCGTAAGAGATTCATTTGTCTTGCTGAGAGAGCGTGATCTCAATACTATGGATGAATTAGGACTTAGTTTGGTCGATTTAAAGCGGGATTTGCACGACTTGGTGCGAGAAATGGCATTGGAAGAGGTTGAATTAGAGCTCGAATTGCACGAAGAGCGCGCGCGCTTGGATGAACTTAAAAAGGATTTATTGGTCAAAGCGAATGAGGTTGGGCAAGGAATAGAGGGCATGATTGAGGCTGAATTTTCAAAGATGGAAAAATCACTTGAGAAGATCGAATCAAAGCTCATAAAGGCAGAAAAATCGAAACACGAGCAAAAGGCAAATAAGATCGGTAAATTGCAAGCAAAGATTTATCCGAATAAAGGTTTTCAAGAGCGATTTGAGAATTTTTTACCTTATTTTCTTGAAGATAAAGGCTTTGTAAAGAAAATTTTAGATAACTTGAAAGCGGTAGATAAACCAACCATCACCATTTTGGAAATTTAACGATCCTATGAAAAAATTTGAAGCATCAGAATTAACACTTGACAAAAATGGCAAAATTTATCACCTTGGAATAGCAGGGGAGGATGTGGCCGATACCATTATTTTGGTCGGTGATCCAGATCGTGTAAAATTTGTAGGGCAATATTTCGACTCCATTCGTTTCGAAAATCAAAACCGTGAATTTTGTACACTAACAGGAATTTACAAGGGCAAAGAATTAACAGTCATTTCAACGGGAATCGGTACTGATAATATTGATATCGTGCTCAATGAATTAGATGCGGTTGTTAATATCGATTTAGACACACGGTTGGAGCGACCTGTTAAGCGCTCTTTAGATCTTATTCGCATTGGTACATGTGGCGCATTGCAAGAGGATATCGTTCCGGGTTCAGTCATTATTTCTAAATATGCATTGGGACTAGATGGTATGGTTCATTTCTATAAAATTCCTTATACCCAAGATGAAGAAGATGCATTGGCGGCTTTCCATCATCAGGTTGAATGGAATGATCAATTGAATAAACCGTATATCAAAAAGAGCAGCGATCGCTTACGAGATCTATTAAAAGAAGGAATGGAAGAGGGAATCACAACCACAGCGAATGGTTTTTATGGTCCTCAAGGCCGCGCAATTCGTATTCCATTGAGTTTACCCGATTTTAAAGAGAATTTGCGCCAATTTGAATGGAAAGGTGCGCGCGCAACAAATTTAGAAATGGAAACCTCTGGATTATATGCCTTGGCAGATGCTCTAGGTCACGAAGCAGTTACGGTTTGTCTTGTCTTAGCTAATCGTTATAGCAATACATTTGAACCAAATTATACAACCAAAATGGCTGATTTAGTTCAACTTATTCTCACTAGATTAACAAAATAGCGTTAAAAAGATTCTTTCTTCCCTATTTTCTTGCCACGACATCTGAATTACATTTGTCTTGGTGAAAATTCTAAACTATACAGATCAATCACGGGTAAGTTCACTTATTCGCCTTGCAGAAGATCCTGATCCACATGTTTATTTGCATGTGAAAGACGAACTGGTGCGCATGGGAAATGGAGTTGTTCCAACACTCGAGCAGAGTTGGAGCGATCATTATATTGAAGTGCATCACCGCGATCGTATTTTTGAAATTATCCGACAGATTCAAATCAACGAGATCAAAACAGATCTTGAAAAGTGGCGTGAATCTTCAAATAGGGATTTATTAAAAGGTTCTTTGATTATCAGTCGTTTCCAATTTCCGAATGTGGATTATGAAACGGTTGATCAAGAGCTAGAGAAGATTAAACAGAAGGTGTGGTTAGAGATCAATGAAGAGCATACGGCTTTCGAAATTGTCAAAATTTTTAATCACGTGCTTTTTGATTTATGTGGTTTTCAATCGAGTGAAAATAATTTTTATACCCCGCAAAATTCATTCATTAATACGGTACTAGAATCGAAAAAAGGCAATCAATTAAGTTTGTCGATTTTGTATTCTGTCATTGCGCAAAAATTACAAATTCCAATTTATGGAATTGATTTGCCCAATCATTTTGTGCTCGGTTTTATGGATGAGTTCCAAACACTGAAGATGCTCGGACTTGCCCATGACGAACGCAATGTACTGTTTTATATCAATCCATTTAGCAAAGGGCGTATTTTTAACCAGAATGAAATTGAGCATTATTTGCGAAAATTAAACTTGCCCTTGCAAGCGAATTACTTCGAACCCTGCAGCAATTCCGATATCTTAAAACGAATGATTGGCAACTTAACCTATGCTTACGAAAAAGTAGGGGAGACACAAAAGGTGCAAGAACTCAATGAGATTAAACTCATACTTGAATAAGTCATTGATTAAAAAATCTTCTGCTTCTCCTGTTTTTAAAGGATCAAAATAAATTCTTAAAGAATTTTTCTTCTATTTATATTTAACCAAGAAGATTTCGAACGAACCAAACCCTTTTAAAGTTTGCAAAAACGTTTGACGCCATTCATTTATAACGCCGTAATAACGCTAGCGAAGGGTTAGCGAGATCGGGAAGCTCGCAGAGATCACCCGACCGAACTTAGCCTTTGTTAGTGGGATTGCAAGTTATAACCCGAGTTATGGATTAGAACTTCGTTATGAAGGTTCAAAACATAAAAAAATCAAGTTTTTAGAGAAAGAAGCATAGCCCCAGCTATGGTGACTGAACTAAGAACAGCATAGCGATTGATTTTGAAATGGTTTGAAGCTGGAATAGATTTTCTAATGCATAAT
>JALQVX010000366.1 GCA_023263555.1 Crocinitomix sp. | reverse complement strand
AGAGGGTGATAATAATAATGTCGCAAGACCTCTTCAAGTGCTCGTTTTAAGGCTTTGTTTACGGGTAAAATCTGATTGCCCATATCATGATCTATTTGTGACAATTGCATATAGTAATGTGTGAAAATAGGTATGTGACCTGCTGTTGCAATCAATTCATTGGTTTTTTCAATCGCCTCAGGTTGCCCTTCACGAATGATTTTACAGGTCGCCAATCTAAGCTTGCCATATTTATCAGTAGTGGCACCATATCCAAACAAACGGCAGATCAGACCGCGATAGGCATAATTTCCGCAACTTCCACTGCCTGTTTCTATCAATCCAAGCGGTCGGTAATTATGGCAAATTGCTGTGTCATTTGTTTCGAGGAGTGTCAAGACTTGTTCGGCTTCTCCATTTAAAAAAAGATGATAAGCCCAGGGTAAAAATTCAAGAGGAGAAGCATCAATTTCTGAATAGGTACAACATTTACCACAGCCCGCTTTGCAGGTTAATCCAGTTTTCGATTGTACTTCGGATATTTCTCGGTCTAATTGAAGAAATAGCGATTCAACAGCGTTTACTTTTGCGTCGAGTGTCATCACTTTTTTTACAATGTAGTCTATTAATTGACGTAAGATTCATTTTCTTTTTTTTTGATGGAAGTATTTCATTTAATTCGGCTGAATTTTAAAAACATGAATTAACTTAATGGCCTTGATAAGAGTATGAATAAAATTAAAAAGGTTGAAAATCAGATTCAATTTTTGAGTCTTGGAAAGTAGATTAGAATTTGAACTAATGCCTTCATCAAGGATTAAATCAGCTGATCGATATGTTATTTCCATAAAGATTACACCTTCACTGATGCATAGGTATTAGTGTTGTTAAACAGAATTAATAATGAAAAATAGATTGACAATAATGTCCATTGCAATACTCCTTGTGGGTTGCGGTGGTGAACATCAAACAGAAGAAATTGTGAAGAATTTGGAATATCCAACAACAGAAAAAGGCGGCGATAGTACTGTTTATTTTGGAACAACAATCTATGATCCTTATCATTGGTTAGAAGATGATTTAAGTCCTGAAACTGGGGCTTGGGTGAAAGAGCAAAATGGATTCACACAAGAATATATAGGGCAAATTGGTTTTAGAGATAAAATCAAGGAACGATTCTCGGCTTTATGGGATTATGAAAAAGTGGGTGAACCGTTTGAAAAAGGTGGACGAACCTATTACTATAAAAATGACGGCTTGCAGGATCAATATGTCATTTATCGCAAAGTTGATGGGGGAGAAGATGAGGTTTTTATCAATCCGAATGATTTCTCACAAGACGGAACAATTTCTTTAGGGGATGTTAGTTTTTCGAAGGATGGTAATCTCGTGGCTTATTCGATTTCTGAAGGAGGAAGCGATTGGCGTAAAGTAATTATAATGGATGCCGCTTCCAAAGCCATTTTGGAGGATACGCTTGTGGACATCAAATTCAGTGGTATCTCTTGGAAAGGGAATGATGGCTTTTATTATTCAAGTTATGATAAACCGAAAGGAAGTGAACTTTCTGCGAAGACGGATCAACATAAATTATATTACCATCAATTGGGAACAAAACAAACGAAGGATAAATTAGTCTATGGTGGAACGGATGCTCAAAAAAGAAGATATGTAGGAGGTACAGTGACGGAAGATGATCGTTATTTAATGATTTCAGGGGCGAATTCCACTTCAGGAAATGAATTAATTTTGGTTGATTTACAAGATCCGAAAGGGAGAATGGTGTCGATCACGAGTGATTTTGAAAGTGATGCGTATGTGATGGAAAATGTAGGATCGAAATTATACATTGCAACAAATTTGAATGCACCAAATATGCGTATTGTGACTGTGGATGCTTCAAATCCAAGTTCAGCAAATTGGGTTGATTTTATTGCGGAAACAGAAGATGTTTTAAGTCCTTCAACAGGAGCTGGTTTTTTCTTTGCTCATTATATGAAAGATGCCGTATCTCAAGTTTTACAATATGATTATGAAGGCAATTTAATCGGTGAAGTTGAACTGCCAGGAATCGGCACAGCAGGTGGATTCGGCGGAGAGAAAGACGCGGAAGTCATTTATTTCTCTTTTAGCAATTATCACACACCGTCTAGTATTTATTCGTTCGACCCTAAAACACGGATCTCATCCGAATATTGGTCACCTGAAATTGCCTTTGATAAAGAGGCGTATGAGTCTACCCAAGTTTTTTATAAGTCGAAAGATGGAACAGAAATCCCTATGATTATTACACATAAAAAAGGCTTGGTATTGGATGGAACAAATCCTACGATTTTATATGGTTATGGAGGATTTAATATCAGTTTAACGCCTTCCTTTAGTTTATACAATGCGGTGTGGATGGAGCAAGGTGGTGTTTACGCCGTTCCAAATCTTCGCGGAGGTGGCGAATATGGTAAGGCATGGCATGACGCAGGAACGCAGTTGAAGAAACAAAATGTTTTCGACGATTTTATAGCAGCGGCTGAATATTTAATTGCAAATAACTATACTTCTTCCGATAAATTAGCCATTAAAGGTGGTTCGAATGGGGGACTATTAGTGGGTGCCGTGATGACACAACGACCAGATTTGATGAAAGTAGCATTGCCAGCTGTTGGTGTATTGGATATGTTGCGTTATCATACATTCACTTCTGGAGCAGGTTGGGCCTATGATTATGGAACATCAGATCAATCTGAAGAAATGTTTAAGTACTTATTAGGTTATTCGCCTGTTCACAATGTGAAAGAAGGAACAGCTTATCCAGCAACTATGGTTACTACTGGTGATCATGACGATCGGGTAGTGCCAGCGCATTCGTTTAAATTTATTGCCGAATTGCAAGCGAAACAAAGCGGTTCAAATCCAGTTCTCATTCGAATTGAAACAAATGGTGGGCATGGGGCAGGAACACCTGTTTCAAAAATCATTGATGCCTATGCAGATGAAATGAGTTTCGTCTTGCATAACTTTGGCATCAACGATTTTAGATTGGCCGAATAGACCGCTTTAGTTATTGGGTGCTCCGGCATCTAACCAACATTGTACTTGGCCCAATTGACCTGCTGTTAGCGTTGATCCCTGAGGCATTGAGCGTGTTGTGAGTACCGTTAATTTGAGTTTACCATTATCGACTAGCGCTTTTGTTTGCGCATAGTTGGTAATAGGTCCATCTCCTGAAGTGGCTCCATGACAAGTAATACATCTTGAATCAAAAAGCGGTTTGATTGTTCCGGCATAGGTAACGGCAGTGCAATCATTGCTTGCTACTGGTTCTGTGGCAGTCGTTTTTTGGCAAGCTATCAATCCCATTGATAAACCTGCTAGTATCATCATCTGTTTTTTCATGTACTGTTTTTTTGAAGTGATTGTTTCATTTATGCAACGAAATAATCCATGAAAAAAGTGTGTTATTCTTCCGATAATTGATTCTGAGGTTATTTTCACCATGTGAATGGTATTCACATGGAATTTTAGCGCAATTTATTCTTTGCTTGCGACAGGTCTTGCTGCCACGCGGACTTGAATTCTAAGTAAGCTTATTGATGGGATGGCATTGGAGGTAACGGTGACGCTCTTATTGCTCGAGCCTTCTCGCTTCGTGTCATATTTTACATGCACCACTCCGCGTTCTCCAGGATTTAATGGTTCTCTTGACCAAGAAGCGACCATGCAACCACAACTCGTTTTGGCAGTTGAAATAATCAATGGTTCATTTCCAGTATTGGTGTACCAAAAATCAAAATTTCCATCTCCCGCATAAGCAATGTCGCGACGTTGAATGAGCGAATCAAAAAGGATACGGGCTCCATGAACAAAAATAATTTCGCTATTCAAAGGAACAGTTACCCAATTTCGAGCGCAATCTTCATCTGTTTCAAAGGAAATGGACAAATTATATTGATTGGGTAAATACTCAGTTTCGTACTTGAGTTTTAATTCTGTTTTTCCGCCAGCACGAATCGTAATGGGGAATTCGTTTTCACATGATACAATGGATTGTTCGTAGGGGGTCATTTTTAGACCTTTAATTTTAATGGCATGATGTGTAGGGTTTTCTATTTCAGCCGTATAGTTCATTATTACGCCCTGTTTCACAATCGGGGGTGGAGGAGATGTGACCCGCAAAAGCGATTTATTATTGAGAACTTCGTATGTTAATTTTAAATAAACAAGGCGTGCGCTATTCTTGAAAGATACTTTCCACAGATCTTCATGTTTTCCAAGTGAATGTTCCTGAATATGTGAGCTGTGAAAATAGAATGATAAACCCGAATTGGAAGCAATGGTTTTGCGTTGGTATGTAGACATTGTAAAAAGAGATGAGGGTTCTGCAGAGTCCTTAATTTCCGCAATTTTATCAATGACGATTTCAAATGTAGCAGGGTTTTCAATGTTCCAATT
>JALQVX010000269.1 GCA_023263555.1 Crocinitomix sp. | reverse complement strand
AAACAAAAAATACAAAAAACGTTTCCATTCGATAAAATGTATATAATTTTGCGCCATGGAAGAGAAAAAAATCGAAATCGTAAAAGCTGCGCTTGAGGTTTATATGAAGTATGGAATCAAAAGCATGACCATGGATGAAATGGCTAGGCAACTGGGTATTTCTAAAAAAACGCTCTATCAGTATGTGAGTGATAAGAATGAGCTGGTGGAAATTTGTTTGCTTCATGCACAAGAGAATGATATGGCGTGTGTTCAATCAATATTCTCTGAAAACCTAAATGCAATTGAAGAATTATTAGAAGTTGGACGTTACCTCGTCAAAACACTTGGAGCGATTCACCCTTCCATCTTTTTTGATTTAAGTAAATATCATCCGAATGCGTTAAAGCTCATGCACAAGCACAAACATGGTGCAGTGAGAGAAACCTTGATGACGAATTTGCGAAAGGGAATTGAGCAAGGCGTGTATAGGGATAATCTAACACCAGAAATCATTTCTCGCATGCATTTGGCGGCAATGGATGGTATTATGTCTGGTGATGTCGTTCCGAGTGTAGATTATAGAATTGACGAAGTGTATTCGGAATATTTCCGTTATCACATTCGCGGAATAGCAAGTGAGAAAGGATTAGAATATTTAAAAGAATTAATACGTAATGATGAAAACTTATAGAAAAATAGGATTATTCTTCGTGGCTAGTTTAGCAATCAACGTTGCTTACGGTCAGGACAGTACTTCTTTCTCTTTAACGGAGGCTGAAGAGTATGGTGTTAACAATAACGAAAAAGTGAGAAATGCACTTTTAGATATTGAGATTGCGCGAAAGAAAGTATGGGAAACTACGGCTATGGGCCTCCCTCAGGTTAATGTACAGGGTCAATTTCAGCAATTGTTGGATATTCCTGTAAGTGTTGTGGATGCAACGCTATTTAATCCTGCGGCTGAACCGGGAACGGTAATGGAGTTTCGTATGGGACAAGAATTTAGTACTTCGGCTACTTTAAATGCGCAACAGTTAATTTTTGACGGTTCATACATAGTTGGATTGCAATTTTCGAAATTCTTCCAAAAGATGTCAGCGACAGCAGCCAAAAATACGAAGCAACAAGTAAAATCAATGGTACGTGAGGCGTATTATAATGTACTTGTGGCAAGAGAAAATGTTGCAATTATGGATTCGATTTTAACTTCTACAAAAAGTTTATGGGATAAGACAATTGCCTATGCGCAAGCTGGATTAATTCCTCAAGAAGATGCCGACCAAGTTGCAATCGCCTACAATCGTATTCGTGCAAGCAAAGCCACAGCAGAGCGTCAAGCGGATGTTGCCTTAAATCTTTTAAAGTTGCAAATGGGGTATTCATTTGATCAAACCTTGGTTTTGGAACAAACCCTGGAAGATGTCATGAACGAGATTCGAGTAAACAATCCATTATTGGTTGATGCAAGTATAAAGCAAAACGCGAATTATATTATGATGGAGCAACAATGGGAATTGGATCAATATAGTTTAAAGAATGAAAAAGCGGCTTACTTGCCTTCTGCTGGTGCCTTCTTCACTCACTCACAAAACGCATTTCGTAATGAGTTTGACTTTTTTCAAAATAAGGCTTGGTATCCCACAACGATTTGGGGTGTTCAAATGACCATTCCTGTAACAAGTTCTGGTCAACGTTTAATGCGCGTGCAGCAAGCCGAAATTAAGATTGAACAAGATCAAAATAATCTAGACAATCTTGAGCGATCACTTGAATTTCAAGAGCTTCAATTGAAAACTTCATTTCAATCGGCCATTGAAATGGTTGAATTAGAGAAACAAAATGTTGATTTGGCACGCCGCATCTATAACCGAGCTATCATACGAAATGAAACGGGTGTTGTATCTGCTTTAGAGGTGACTCAACTTCAAAATCAACTCCTTCAGGCAGAAGGAAATTATATCTATGCAGTAATGGATATGCTAGGCGTTAAAGTTCAACTAGATCAACTCTATAATAAATAACCGGTCGATAAAAAGAAAACCACCAATACAATCTGAAAAAATAAAACATAAAAAATGAAAAAGAAATTTTTATATTTCATCACTATAGGTACTGTTTTGAGCTCATGTGGAACAGCAGAGTCAAATCAAGCTCTCGCGGACCTAGAGGCGAAGCGAGATTCACTAAAATCTGCCTTAGTCCTCATTAATGAGCAAATAGTTGCGCTAGATACAGCAGCTACTATTAATTATCCCATTGTAACTGCTGAGAAAGTTAAAGTAGAAGATTTTAGCCACAAAGTTCAAATTCCTGGAACGGTTGATTCTGATATGAATGCATTAATTAATGCCGAATCGAGTGGTGTTATTCAACAAATACACGTGCGTGAAGGACAAACCGTTACAAAAGGTCAAGTCCTCATCACAATCGATTCCGAAATCCTTGCGTCTACAATGAACGAGTTGGAAACATCATTGGATTTAGCGAATTATATGTTTGAAAAACAACAAGAACTAAAAGATAAAGGTGTTGGCGTTGAAATTGAATATGAGCAAGCGAAGAATCAAAAATTGGCGCTTGAGTCGAAAATTAAAACTCTTAAGTCGCAAAAAGGTAAAACGGTTGTTCACGCTCCTTTCTCAGGTGTTATTGACGATATTATGGTAACGCAAGGAGAGATGGCGGCTCCACAAATTCCATTGTTGCGTATTGTGAATAATAAAGAGGTAACAATTAACGCTTCTCTTTCTGAAAATTTATTGTCAAAAGTTAATGTAGGTACGCCGGTAGAAATGATTTTTCCTTCATTAGGCGATACAACGATTGTATCAAAAGTTTCGGTAAAAGGAAATTATATTGATGAAACGAATCGTACATTCAGAATTCAAATCCGTATTAAAAATAATACACTCTTATTGCCAAATCAATTCGCAGAAGTAAATGTGACGGACTTCGAACGCGACAGCGCTATTGTGATCAATTCAGAGTCTATTCTGCAAGATACGGATAATAAAAACTTTGTTTATCGATTAACGAAATCTGCAAAGGGGAATACTTATAGTGTAGAAAAAATATTCATCACGGTAATTAAGCAGTTTGAAGGTTATTCATGCGTAGAGGGTTCAATTAAAAATGATGACCTACTCGTGGTAAAAGGAGCAAAAGGGATAACAGCATCTGATCAAGTCATTTTACAATAAAAACTTATCATGAGTAAATCGATAGAAAACCAAAAAGAATTTAAAATCTCTACTTGGGCGGTAAACAATCGTAAAACTGTTTACCTTTTCATTGCTATGATTTTGATTGGCGGATTCAGCGCTTATCGAAGTATGCCAAAAGAGAACTTTCCTGAATTGCAAATTCCTGAAATTTACATAGGAATTGCATATCCTGGTAACTCGCCCGAATTGATTGCGGACAAAATTACGGATCCGTTGGAAAAAGAATTAAAAACCATTAAGAATGTGGATGAAATTATCTCTACTTCTATTGATGGTTACGTCACTGTTCAAGTGAAATTTAATTTTAAGGTGTCTACTAAACAAGCCTTGCAAGATGTAAAAGATGCGGTAGATAAGGCGCGTGCAAGTAAAGATTTCCCAACTGATTTGCCGGTAGAACCTAACGTTTTCGAATTGGATATCTCTCAGATGCCAATCATGAACGTGAATTTATCTGGAAATTATTCCATTGTTCAATTAAATGAATTTGCAGAAATCCTCGAGGAAAAATTTGAAGATCTTCCTGAAATCTCAGAAGTAGACATTCGCGGTACGCAAGATCAAGAGATGCAAATCATGGTTGATCCGCAAAAAGCACAAGTAGTTGATGTATCTTTTAACGATATACAAACAGCTATTCAAAACGAAAATGTTACCATTTCTGGTGGCGAATATTTGGATGGAACGACAAAACGAACCATTCAAATTGACGGTAAGTTTAAATCGGCTGAAGAAATCGGTCGCGTGATTGTAAAACAGGAAGATTATAAGCCTGTTTATCTGAGAGATATTGCTGAAATTAAA
This sequence comes from Crocinitomix sp., assembly GCA_023263555.1. Lineage (GTDB taxonomy): Bacteria > Bacteroidota > Bacteroidia > Flavobacteriales_D > Crocinitomicaceae > Crocinitomix. The sequence continues at coordinate 4,115 of JALQVX010000269.1, read as the reverse complement.
TTCGCTGATGCCGATACAACTTCTTATGCGCGTGAACGTGGTGAGACGGTTGTGATGCTCGACATTAAGAAACGAAGTGGTGAAAACCTAATTGATGCGTCTAATCAGATTATGGAGATTTTGGAAGAAGTTGAGGCCTCTCGTATCATTCCTGAAGGTGTAAATATCTCGGTTACAAATGATCAATCTGGTAAAACAGAGGAAATGGTTTCTAACCTCGAGAACTCAATCATTTTCGGTATTCTCCTCGTTGTTGGTGTCCTTTTGTTTTTCTTAGGTCTACGCAATTCGCTTTTCGTTGGGGTGGCCATTCCACTCTCCATGTTTATGTCTTTCTTGATTTTGTCTGCTATGGGTGTTACCTTGAATACAATGGTACTCTTCTCGCTTGTACTCGCACTAGGAATGTTGGTGGATAATGGAATCGTTGTGGTCGAAAACGTGCAACGTTTGATGGAAGAGGGGGTAGATTCATTTACAGCGGCTAAAAAAGGAGTTGGTGAGGTTGCATGGCCTATTATTGCGTCGACGGCAACAACTTTAGGGGCTTTCGTTCCGCTTGCTTTATGGCCTGGCATTATAGGTGAATTCATGAAGTATTTGCCGATTACGCTAATCATTGTTTTGGGATCTTCGCTCTTTGTGGCTTTAATTATTAATCCGGTTTTAACAGCTATTTACATGAAAGTGGGTGGTGAAACGGGTACAAAGAAAAGACCATTGATTATTGCGGGAATCTCAATTGTTCTTGGTTTAATGTTGATTCCTGTCAGTACAGGCTGGAGTAATATCTTAATCATTTTAGGATTATTTATTATCCTCAACATCTTTGCTTTATTACCTGCGTCAACATGGTTTCAAAATAAATTTTTGCCCGTTCTGGAAAATTGGTATGAGCGTTTCTTGAAATTTTCTTTATTCAAAAGACGTCCTGTAGCTTTCTTCTTCGGGACCCTAGGCCTCTTAGTACTTTCTATGGCTTTGGTCGCGATATTTACCCCAAAGGTGTTGTTCTTTCCCGAAAATCAACCGAATTATGTGAATGTATTTATCGAGCATCCAATCGGAACGGATATTAAGGTAACAAACCAAACAACCTTAGAAGTAGAGCGTCTTATCAATGAAGAGATTCTTAAAACAGAGATTGCTGACACGGTTGGTAAACCTGTTGATGAGTGGATTGTTCAATCCATTATTTCACAAGTCGGTGAGGGTGCATCTGATGCGAATGAACGTGGTAATATGGGGAATACTCCTTATAAAGGACGGGTTCAAATTAACTTCTCTGAATTTAAGTACCGTGGCGATTATGAAACGAGTGAGATCATGGAGCGTATTTCAGCAGGTATGAAAAATCGTTTTCCAGCTGATGTTCGAATCATTGTGGATAAAGATGCGCAAGGACCTCCAACAGCTGCTCCAATTAACATTGAAATAGGGGGTGATATTGACTACAACCTCGTAATTGAGGAAGCAGAAAAAATGCGTTTTTTCCTTGATCGTAAAAATGTTGGTGGTGTTGAAAAATTAAGACTGGATGTTCAAACGGGAAAGCCTGAGTTGAAGATTGAAGTAGATCGCGATAAAGCACGTTTGTTTAATACTTCAACTGGACAGATTGCTAACGCCATTCGTACGGCCTTATTTGGTTCGGACATTTCTACCTATAAGGATGGAGATGAAACGTATGACATGGTCTTGCGTTTTAACGAAAATTCTAGAAATGATATTGACGCCTTGATGGATCAAAAATTAATTTTTAGAAACAATAAAGGTAAAATGCTACGCATTCCTATTCGCTCGTTGATTAAGGATCCGCAACCAACAACAACCTATAGTTCTGTTAAACACAAAGATTTGATTCCTGTTGTTACGATTTTCTCGAATGTTTCGGAAGGTTTTAATGCGAATGAGGTTGTAGCTGAATTAAAAGCGCTTACTGAGGAGTATACGGCGAACTATGATATGTTGCCGGGAATAGAGTACAAATTTACTGGAGAACAGGAAGAGCAACAGAAGGAATCTTCTTTCCTTCAAATTGCATTGGTGATTGCCGTATTTATTATCCTATTGGTGATTGTACTTCAATTTAACTCGTTTACTACCCCAATTATCATCTTATTTTCTGTTGTATTTAGTTTGATTGGGGTATTCTTAGGAGAGGTGATTTTCCAATTGGATTTTGTGATTATCATGACAATGATCGGTATTATATCACTCGCAGGTGTTGTTGTAAACAACGCGATTGTATTAATTGATTATACCAACTTATTGCGTGTAAGAAGAAGAGAAGAGTTAGGTTTATCTGAATGGGAGCAGTTGCCACTTGAAGAAATCGTTGGGTTTATTGTTGAAGCGGGTAAAACGCGTCTTCGTCCAGTATTATTAACGGCTATCACAACGGTTCTAGGACTTGTGCCACTGGCGCTCGGGTGGAATATTGATTTTACCACCTTGATCACAGAGTATGATGCTAATTATTATTCTGGAGGTGACAATACCTTGTTCTTTGGACCAATGTCTACAACGATTATTTTCGGTTTGACATTTGCTACGTTCTTAACCTTAGTTATCGTTCCGGTGATGTATTTGATACTGTACCGATTCAAATTATGGTTATATAAGATTACAAATACTAAAATGAGATCTACCTTATAAGAGCGCATTGATTTACAAACGGAAAGAGGCTATTCGAAAGAATGGTCTCTTTTTTGTTTACTTCTTGTTTTTAGATTTAAGATCGCTGCGCTCTATGATGTTAGACATAAGACTGCGATTTGACTTGTTTCGATTAGTGTCTTTAATCTTGTGTCTTTTGTCTTTAATCTTTAGTCTAAGATCTATTTCCCTTTTCCCTTAAAGATGATAGCAATCGTGTAAAACATGATTTTAAGATCCAAGGCGATCGACATGTTACGTATGTAAAGGAGGTCGTATTTCATTCGTTGTACCATTTGCTCCACATTTTCTGCGTAACCAAATTTTACTTGTCCCCATGAGGTGATTCCGGGACGAACTTTGTGTAAATAGAGGTATTGAGGATCGTGTTTAGAAATTTGATCGATATAAAATTGACGCTCCGGTCGTGGACCAACTAATGACATGTCACCGACTAATACATTCCAAAACTGAGGAAACTCGTCTAATCGTGTTTTACGTAAAAATTTGCCGACTTTAGTTATTCGCTTGTCGTTAGAACTTGAAAGTTGCGGGCCGTTGCTTTCAGCGTTGACTTGCATAGTTCTAAATTTAATAATACGGAAAGGCTTTCGGTTTTTTCCAACACGTTCTTGCGTAAAAAAGATAGGACCTTTTGACGATAATTTTACGGCAATCGCAAGCATGAGATAGACGGGAATCAAGATGATTAAGGCACATGCAGATGCGACAATATCAAAGATTCGCTTAGACGAAACTTGCCAATCAGGCATATTGTTCGTATTTGTTGTCAATAATAAAGCGCCAAAAATACTGCTCATATGAACTTGCCCAGAGAGGATGTCATAGGCGTCAGGAATAATACTTATGCGAATATTATAACTTGATAATTGCGTGATAATTCCTTTTAATCGTTCGTGATCTGTAGATTCTAAAGCGATAATCACTTCTTCGATTTCATAGGTGTCGATCAATTTTCCGATTTCCTCAAAACTTCCTAAAAGAGGGATTAATCGTTCGAGATGAAAATCACTGCCGTTGATATTGACAAATCCAACTAAGTGGTGACCTGAGGCCGGCTTTAAGGTCCGTAGCTCATTCACTAAATCTACAGCGGTGGCATTTCCTCCAATGATTAACGTCTTGAAACCAAATTTTCCAGCATGGATTTTTTTGACGTGAATTGTGGTGAAGATTAGGCGTGGAATTAAGGTGATAAAAAGATGCAAGACAAAATAAACGATAAACAGTTTATAGTATTGCTGATATAAAAAGACGGGATTAAAATCGTCTAATAGAACAGCGAAGAAAACAATCAAGACCCCAATTAAAGTGCCGTATAAGGTGTGTTTAATTGTTTTTAACCTATAATTTCTGAGGGTATTGTGATAGGTGCCCTGAAGGGCATAGAGAAAAATCCAACAAAAAGGGATAACAGCAATTCCTAGAAAAAAGCC
>JALQVX010000223.1 GCA_023263555.1 Crocinitomix sp. | reverse complement strand
GAAGAAAGCGTAATCAATGGTTTGAGTAAATTCATGTTTCTAATGGCAAGTTTAATTTTACTCTTTTTTGTTGGCGTAAAGGACGACATCATTGGAATGTCACCTATGAAAAAGTTATTGGCCCATGTCATGGTTGGTTTTATTCTCGTTGTTATGGGGAATATCAAGATTCTTAGTTTTCATGGATTATTAGGAATGGACATTCTTTTGCCTGACTATGCCAGTATATTACTCTCCATTTTTATTTACATTGTTATTGTAAATTCCATCAATTTAATTGATGGCGTGGATGGTTTAGCTGCTGGTGTTGGATTAATTGCCACACTTGCTTTTGGATTGTGGTTTAGTTATTTGGGCGACAAACATTGGGCACTCGTTTCTTTTTCCATGTCTGGTGCGCTACTTGGATTTTTAGTTTTTAATTTTAATCCCGCTCGTATTTTTATGGGCGATTCTGGTTCGCTGATAATTGGAGCTGTTATCTGCGTATTAGCTATTCAACTCATTGAATCACCAACAAACGCACTTAGTCCCGACTATGACCTTGTTTCAACGCCTGTATTGGCTATGTCTATCCTGGCCTACCCCCTTGTCGACACACTTCGCGTGTTTATCATCCGTGCATTACAAGGCAAATCACCTTTGAGTGCAGATCGAAATCATTTACATCACCATCTTCAAGACAGCGGACTCGGTCATAAAAAAACAGTATTGATCATCTATCTATTTAGTTTATTCATGATTATACAAGCTTTTTTTATTCAGTTCGAAAATCCAACAATCAGCCTTGCAATCAGTTTAGGATTTGCCCTCTTGTTTGTTGCCTTTGTTGTTTTACGTTCAAACATTAAAAAGCGTGCTCAGAAAAGCTAGTTCAGTTCTACTTTTTTTAATTCTTGTGACCCAATCAGTATGGAGTCAATTAGAAGTAGAGAGTTTACATTATCGTGATCGATTATTTAATTCTAGCGCTTCTTTCAAAGATACGATTACCAATCACAGCTCGATTCTTCCGAGAATCGAAACGAAACAGGACTTCAAACCTCTTGCTTGTTTCAGCAAGGCAAGTCCTTCTTTTCTTAGATCTTTTGAAGTCAATCCATTAGTTAGTTTAGTTGGAGGAATTGAGTTAAACACTTCGTTAGGCACACGATTTATTTATGATGCTGGAATAGGAGCATCACTTAATTTTTACTCAAAAAAATTATATTTTACAGGTAAATTTCTTCCCTATTTAACTCAATCCGCTTATGTACGAGATTCCGTTCAACAATTTCGAGCTAGTGATTTAGGCAGCGGGCGTTCAATTTTAAACAATGGTTTTCAACAGAGTGAATGGATTTTAGGTTATCGACCGAATCAAATTTTCAACTTCATGCTTGGCAATGGGCGTAACTTTTTTGGAGAAGGCTATCGTTCACTGATTCTCTCCGACAACGCTGGATCAACACCATTTTTCAAAATTGAAACAAATTTAAAAAGCATTAAATATGTTAATCTTTTCGAGGCATGGAAAGACAATAATGTAGATCCTCGAAATAAAACATTGGATCGTCGCAAATTCGTCGCCATGCACTATATCAGTTGGAATATAACGCGTGAGTTTAACATCAGTATTTTTGAGTCGGTTGTTTGGCAAGACAATGATACACTCATCAATCGAGGCTTTGACCCGAACTATCTCAACCCCATTGTTTTTTACAGACCAGTAGAATACAATAATGGATCAGCTGACAACGTCTTGTTGGGCACGAACATGAGTTTTAAATTCAATAAATTTCAATCGATCTACACCCAACTCCTTTTAGATGATTTTTTACTTGCCGAAATTCGAGCCCGATCAAGATGGTGGGCCAATAAATACGCTTTTCAAATTGGTTATAAATCGCGTAAATTTGCAGGAGTAGACAAGCTCTATTTCCAAGGTGAGTTTAATGCTGTCCGCCCTTTCACCTATTCACATAAAGCATCCGTTCAAAGTTATGGTCATCTAAATTCTCCTGTCACCCATCCTATTGGAGCGAATTTTTTTGAACTTTTAAGTATTATCGCTTATGAGAAAGGATCCAATCAATTTACGGGAAAAATAACCTATTCATCCTTCGGTCTGGATAGTTCTGCCACTAGTTATGGACAAGATATTTTCAAACCATACGGACTTCGTCCTGGCGAATACGATCAATTTATGATGCAAGGGTCAAAGCGAAATGTATTAAACACGACCCTAATCTATGAAAGAATCCTCCTAAAAAAATTCAACATCTATCTTAACGCTGCGTATAATTGGCGAATGGAGTTGAATACAATTCAATTCATCCATCAGCATTATTTCACTTTTGGTGTTCGATCAAGGATTTGGAATCGCTATTCAGATTATTAAAATTAAGAAGAATGTTTTTTTAGAACAGTTCTAGATAAAATTAGGCAACTATATAATTCCTTTTTGTTAAATTTGCACCGAAATTAAGACTAATAAATGGTAGCTGAAGAAACTGTGGTTGAAAAAACGAGTACACATTCTAAAATGAAAGACTATGTAATGCTCTTGAAGTTGCGCCTAGACTTTTTAGTTGTTCTTTCTGCACTTTCAGGTTATTTATTTGTTGGAGGAACGTATGGCCCTGATTTGTGGTTTATGATTCTCGGTGGCTTTTTAATCTCAGGATCTTCAAATGCCTTCAATCAAATCATTGAGCGCGATCTAGATAAGAAAATGAACAGGACAGCTAACCGTCCAATACCAGCAGGTCGCATGTCTGTTTCTGAAGCTATTATAACCGCATCAGTTTGCGGAATTGTCGGTTCAGCCCTCCTCTTTCAAATTAACTATTTTTCAGGAATCCTTGGTCTTTTAGCCCTTGGGATGTATGTCCTAATTTACACTCCATTGAAACGCGTAACTCCTTGGGCTGTTTTCGTCGGTGCTTTTCCTGGGGCGATTCCTCCTATGTTAGGTGTTATTGCTGTCACTGGAACCTTTGAAGGAGAAGCTGGATTTATTGCAGGCATGTTATTTTTTATCCAGTTCATTTGGCAATTCCCGCATTTCTGGGCTATTGCTTGGGTTTTGGATGATGATTACGCAAAAGCAGGATTCTCTTTATTACCGAGCAAATCACGCAAGTCAAGTCGCTCTGCTATGCACATCTTAGTCTATACCTTATTCATGGTGCCAGTGAGTTTACTTCCTTGGGTGGTCGATTTTGCTGGAGATACAACACTTGTGATTGGAACTATTGCAAGCGCTTGGTTTTTCGTAAAAGCCTACCAACTCTATTTAAATTTAGACGACAAATCTGCTAGAGGACTTATGTTTGCCTCTTTTATTTATTTGCCTATCATTCAGTTTTTATACGTATTTGATAAACTTTAACCGCGGTGGAAGAACAAAAATTTGAGAATCAAATTTCTCCTGAATTGAATGCAAAAATGAAAAAGAATCTATTGTACGGATTTATTTTTGCTGTATGTATGATTTTTGCAGGATTAACGAGCGGATATATCGTTTCACAGGGCGGAAATTTCTGGGTTAACATCAAGATGCCTGGTGCGTTTACATTCAGCACGATTTCCATCATTATCAGTAGTCTCTTCTTATTCCTGTCTCACGTTGCCGTTAAAAAGAACAACCAAGGATTAGTCAAATTAAGTCTAGGCTTGGCCTTTGGATTTGGTTTAGCATTTGGTGTTTCTCAATACGTCGGTTGGAAACAGTTGATTGAAACGGGGAACACGGTCAATGCTGGAATCATCAATTCTCGCGGGAAATACGGAAAATACTATACGTTGATTTATCAAGGTAAGGAAATTAGTTACGATAATGCTACGTTCTACATAAAAGGGGAACCCATTACAGCTGAACTTAAAGCTGAAATGAAAACATTTGCACAAACAATAATGGATGGCTCAAAATCAGCCGAAAACACCTACACCATTAGTGATTACGGTACAAACTTCAGTATTCGTGCCGATAATAAATTACTCACCTATACCGATAACAAACTTTTAGCAGATGGCATTAATTTATCTGCTGTACAAAGTGAACGTCTTTGGTATTTTGCAGAAAACATTGTGAACGATCGTGGTGATTTCATCATGAAAGGTGTTTATGGTGAAGATTTCGTCATCTATTATTCGGGAGAAGTACTTGTATACAAAAACAGAACATTCTATTACCAAAATGCGCCTCTCTCACCAAAAAAATTAGACGCTTTAAATTCACAAAAAAACACGGCAAGTTCATATATCTATGCCTTCACTGGCGTTCACCTTTTGCATTGGATAGGGGGTATTATTGCTCTTTTTGCAATGTTTATCAGTGGGTTGCGATTAAAATACAATTCAGACAACCGATTGGGAATTACCTTAGGTTCAATTTATTGGCATTTTTTGGGCATATTGTGGTTATATTTATATGCTTTTTTAATTTTTATTCATTAAACTTGCACAACGAAAATTTTTGATTTATGTCAGCAGCAACGCAAGAAATCGAGCACACATCACCATGGGACGGAAAAGAGTCTCCATTTAAAGTGAGTTACGGAAAACTCATGATGTGGTTTTTCTTAGTATCGGATGGTTTAACTTTTGGTGGTTTATTAACTGCACTTGGTTATGCCAAATTTTCTAATCCAGCGGTTGCTGGCGCATGGCCTTCGGGTGAAGATGTTTTCTTTCACTTCCCGTTTACACACATGGAACTTCCGTTGATGTATGTTGCTTTTATGACATTCATCTTGATTGTATCTTCTGTAACTATGGTTTTAGCGGTTGAAGCGGGTCATAGAATGGATCAAAAAGGAGTAATCAAGTGGTTATTATGGACAGTAGTTGGTGGACTTATATTCTTGGGTTCTCAGGTATGGGAATGGGCTACTTTTATTGCAGGACCTGACGGAAATATTTCAACGTGGGTAGACAATGCTACATTAGCGCACAATCCATATGGACCGACTTTGTATGCGAATTTCTTTTTCTTTATTACTGGATTCCACGGCTTCCACGTATTTACTGGAGTTGTCTTTAACAGCTTAGTATTGCGTAATGTAATCCGCGGTGTATACCACAAGCGTGGTCATTACGAAATGGTAGAAAAAGTAGGTTTATATTGGCACTTTGTCGATTTGGTTTGGGTATTCGTATTTACCTTTTATTACCTTGTTTAATTAGCTAAAGGATTAAAAAATTGATTTAAAAAACTGGTTATGTTAAGAGACGACGTTATCGAATATTCATTACACGCTCATCATTCAGAAGAAGAAGGTGTAAAAGTGAGAAAAAAAATCTGGATGGTAACAGCCATCCTTTCAGTGATTACGCTTGTTGAAGTACTTGTTGGTGCACTTATGCCGCGAGACTCTGTTTCGACTTTGACGTGGGAATTTATTAAGTATGGATACATCTTGCTTACTGTTATTAAGGCTGGTTATATTGTATTAATATTTATGCATTTAGGAGATGAGAAGAAAGGATTAAAATACATGATTTTAGTGCCATATATCTTATTCATTCTTTATTTGCTATTCATTATCTTAACTGAGGCTTCGTATATCGGAGACGGTTGGAATACAATGCACTAATAGGCGGTAAGCCTTTCATTTTAAAGAACCACGCGAATTATGGCCAAAACAAAACGCCTATTACTGGTTTTGCTCATCTTTTTAGGTCCAGGTTCGATCATTTATTTCATTTCAAGAACGGTTTCTAACCATTTTATTGAGTTGCCCTATCTAGGATATGAGTATGAATTAGATTCGAATGGAGTAATAGTTGACTCTACTGCTTACCAAGTTCCTAATTTTACTTTAACAAAATTTGACGGAACACCGATTACCCAGGAGACGATTAAAGATAAATATATCGTATTGTCTACCATTCAAAATGGTTGTCCTACGATTTCAGAATGCGGTTTCAGTCTTTTTCATTTCAATGAAATCTTCTTTCATAAATTGGTTAAGAATCAAAAGAACTACGGCAATGTTCGCGTGATTTCTATTCTAACCGATCTAGATGGTAATCCGATTGATTCGATAAGTGAACGATTGAAAGAAGAAATGTATGAATACGATACAACGGGCATTTGGTGGTTCGCAACGGGTGATGTCACTCCTTTCTACAATTTTAATTACTACGGCGATAAATTCCTGAACTATCCATCCTCAGATTCTGCCGTTGATGGCGAAATTGGTTCAAAAGCTTTTACCAATAGCCTTTTATTAATCGACGATAAAGGATTCATTAGAGGTGTTTCTGGCGCGAAAACAGACTCGCATATTCGAAATTTCTTTGACATGCTTAAACTCCTTAAAAAAGTTGAGTTTGACGAAGAGCGCGCGAATCGATAATTTTCACAATTTCAATCAAAGTTCCATTTTCCTCTACTTGTTTCAGTGCAAAAGCATTAATTTTGTACCATTAATTTTTTTGACATATGACAAAAGTTTTAACGGCATTGAGTTTAGCCCTCCTACTTGCCTCGTGCGGCAATAGTTCTGAAGAAAATTCAGAAACAACAACGGATGTGATAGAGACGATCGGTTCGGGTTTGCCCTATATTGGATTCCATGATTACGGTGAAGTCGAACGAGATGGAAAAATAGTCTATGACACAATCCATCATATTGTTCCCGAGTTTTTCTTAACTGCTCAAGACAGTTCTCTCTTTACAAATGAGCAAGTTGAAGGTAAGATTCACGTGGTCAACTTTTTTTTCACCAGTTGTCCGTCTATTTGCCCAGCTATGATTGCACAAATGAAACGCTTACAAGGCAATACCGCTGATATAGAAGAATTAACCTTTCTTTCCCATACGATTGATCCAAGACGTGATACCTTAGCACGCTTAAATTGGTATATCGAATCGAAAGAAATTGATACACATAATTGGTATTTTTTGTATGGAGAACAGGAATACGTGCACGATCTCGGCACAAAAGGTTATATGATCAATGCTATGGAAGATGAAGCGGCAGATGGCGGATTTCTGCATTCAGAACATTTCGTATTGGTTGATCGTGAAGGACATATTCGCGGACTTTATGTCGGTACAGACAATGATGAAGTGGATCGATTAGAACAAGACATTCGGAA
>JALQVX010000146.1 GCA_023263555.1 Crocinitomix sp. | reverse complement strand
TCCAATGATGGATTTTTATAGCGCATTGCAAATTCAATCGTTACATCACTGTCTTCACCATACTTATCCTGAAGTTCGCGTTGAAGTTTTTTTCCAAAGGTAAGTAAGGGAGATTCACCTTCCCAAATTCCCCATAATTCTTTGTAGATTTTTGCCGATTTTGGCGCTCTAAATGGAACAATGATTCCATTCACAAGTACAGTCCTTCCTACAGCATTAATATCAATGACGCGCGGATCATTCAAAAACTCCGATAAATACGTCCGAACAGCTCTAGTCGAAGGATTGTCAGGTGTTCCAAGATTGATGAGAAGTACTCCCGTTTTTTTTCTGGTCATGCTAAAATAATACGAATAGAACCTTTCAAACAGTTAACTTTCGTTTCTGTTCAATAAGGTTTTCAAAATTTGCTCGACAGTTTAAATATGTAAAGCACGATCACCTGTAGCGGCCAAGGCAGCCTCTTTTGTTGCCTCAGTATACGTTGGATGTGGATGACAAATACGCGACATGTCTTCAGCAGAAGCGCGATATTCCATTGCAGTTACGGCCTCCATGATCATGTCAGCAGCGCGTGGAGAAACCATGTGCACGCCCAATACTTCATCCGTCTCGGCATCAGCTAATATTTTAACCATCCCCATTAAATCCATACTAGCACGAGCTCTACCCAATGCTTTGATCGGGAATGATCCCGATTTATAATTGACACCTGCTGCCTTTAACTCTTCTTCTGTTTTTCCAACTGAAGCAGCTTCAGGCCATGTGTAAACAACTCCAGGAATAAGGTTGTAATTAAGATGAGGTTTTTGACCAGCCATTAATTCAGCGACATAAACGCCTTCTTCCTCGGCTTTGTGCGCTAACATTGCTCCGCGAACAACATCTCCAATTGCGTAAATACCGGCAACATTGGTTTGTAAATGATCATTCACGGCAACCATTCCTCGCTCACCCATTTCAATTCCTGCATTTTCCAACCCTAATCCTTCTGTGTAGGGTTTACGTCCCACAGCAACCAAACAATAATCTCCTTCAAATACAACCTCTTCTCCTTTTTTATTTAAAGCCGTCACCTTAACACCAGATCCTGTGTTGACAACGTTTTGAACGCGGTGGCCCAGGTTGAATTTAAATCCTTCTTTCTTCAACACCTTCGTCATCTCTTTAGAGACCGCACTATCCATTGTTGGAAGAATGGTGTCGGCGAATTCAATCACGTTTACATTTGCTCCTAATCGTGCATGAACGCTTCCTAACTCTAAACCGATAACTCCACCACCAATTACAATTAGGTTTTCAGCAACCTTCTCTAAATTCAACATTTCTGTTGATGTAATGATACGATCTTTGTCCGGTTCCATTCCTGGAAAGAAATTCGGTTTCGATCCTGTAGCGATAACCGCATTCTTCGTGTTTAAGATTGTTTCTTTGCCCTCTGCATCAACGACCTTTACAGCTGTTGAAGAAACGAAAGAACCTACACCTGTATAGACATCAATTTTATTTTTGTCCATTAAATATTTTACACCATCACAGGTTTGACTCACTACTTCGTTTTTACGCGCAATCATTTGCTGCATATTAACTTTTGGTGAATTAATCTCAATGCCGTGCTTCGCAAAATTATGCGCAGCATTATGAAAATGTTCAGACGAATCTAAAAGTGCTTTTGAAGGAATACATCCCACATTCAAACACGTTCCCCCAAGTGTACTATACTTCTCGATCAACGCGGTTTTCATTCCTAATTGAGCACATCTAAGTGCACATACATATCCACCAGGACCTGAACCGATAATCACTACATCATAATTCATAATCTACAATTTTTAATGCCGGACATTAAGCTAATTCGGCTAGTTTTTCAGTTAATATTTTTATTTTATTCAAGGCATCTGCCTCTTTCTTTCTTTCGCTCGCAACAACTTGCTCCGGCGCACCAGCCATAAAGCGTTCGTTATTTAATTTCTTCAAAACAATGTTCAAAGAACCTTGAGCATATTCCAATTCCGCTTCAATCTTCCGTTTTTCTTCTTCAATATCGACCTCTTCGCCAAAAGGAATGAAATATTCATTGTTTTTAACAATAAATGAAAACGTATTTTGAATCTTATTGGTGCAATAGTCTAATTTAGACAAGTTCCCCATCTTTTGGATTACTTCATTGAACAATTGATCATCCGTTGCATTTATCTTTACGAACATTTCAACATCCACTTTATTCGCAATATTATTTTGCTTACGGATATTTCTAATGTTTGTAATCACTTCTGTTGCATTGTCAAATTGCGTCAAAATTGTTTCGTTAATTGCTCCAGCTGAAGGCCATTCACTGATGATGATATCTTCACCCTCTTTTCTGTCTCTTAACCAATGCCACAATTCTTCCGTGATAAACGGCGTAAATGGATGCGCTAATTTTAAAAGGATTTCAAAATAAGAAATTGTCGCTTCCAATGTCTTTGCATCTATTGGCTGCTGATAACCTGGTTTAATCATCTCGAGGTACCAAGCGCAGAAATCATCCCAAATGAGTTTGTAAATCGTCATCAACGCATCTGAAATTCTGAACTTACTAAAATGATCATCAATTTCTAAAATAGCTTTGTTCAATTTACTTTCAAACCATTCAATCGCTACTTCACTTGATTTTGGTTGCGGGATATCACGTAATTCCCACATGTTCACCAATCGGAACGCATTCCAAATCTTATTCGAGAAATTACGGCCTTGCTCACATTGTGAACTGTCAAACGGCAAGTCATTACCTGCGGGAGACGAGATTAAAATACCTAAACGCACGCCGTCAGCACCGTATTCTTCAATCAGTTCAATTGGATCTGGTGAATTTCCTAATGATTTGGACATTTTTCGTCCTAGTTTATCCCGAACAATTCCTGTATAATATACATTCTTGAACGGAATTTCATCCATGTATTCGATTCCTGCAATAATCATGCGCGCCACCCAAAAAAACATAATTTCAGGAGCCGTCACTAAATCATTAGTAGGGTAGTAGTATTTAATTTCTGCATTTTTTGGTTCTGTTAAACCTTTAAAAACAGAGATAGGCCATAACCATGAAGAAAACCACGTGTCTAGTACATCTTCATCTTGCTTTAAGTCAGCAGCTGTTAATGTTCTACCAGCCTTTTCGCTCGCTTTTTCAACAGCTTCTTCAATCGTCTTAGCAACGACAAAATCATTCTCGCCTTTACCGAAATAATACGCAGGAATTTGGTGTCCCCACCACAACTGTCTCGAAATACACCAATCTTTGATGTTTTCCATCCAATGGCGATACGTATTTTTTAAATTATCCGGATAAAACTTGATTTCACCACTCATTACTGCATCTAACGCCGGTTCAGATAATTGTTTCATATCTACAAACCACTGTAATGATAATTTAGGTTCAATTACCGCATCTGTTCGCTCTGAATAGCCAACTTTATTGATGTGATCTTCAACTTTAACTAAGTAACCTAATTCATCCAATTCCTTGGCAATTAATTTTCTTACCTCAAAACGATCCTTACCTTCATAATGCAAGCCATGTGCATTTAAACTTCCGTCGTCGTTTAAAATATCTAAGGTGTCTAGGTTGTATTTTTGCCCTAGATTATAATCATTTTCATCATGCGCAGGCGTCACTTTTAAACAACCCGTTCCAAATTCCATCTCCACATATTCATCCTGGATAATCGGAATAACGCGATTCGAAATCGGAACAATCGCTTTTTTGCCATGTAGGTTTAAAAAACGACCGTCATTTGGGTTAATACAAATAGCCGTATCACCCAAAATTGTTTCAGGACGTGTGGTTGCAATCGTTAGCCATTCATCATCTGTTCCTACAATTTTATAACGAACGTTATACAATTTTGAGTTTACCTCTTTATGCAATACTTCCTCATCAGAAAGTGCCGTTTGAGCAGCAGGATCCCAATTGATCATACGAACACCACGGTAAATTTTACCTTTTTCAAATAAGTCTAAAAAGGTATCAATTACACTTTCCGAATAGTCAGGATTCATAGTGAAATCAGTCCGTTCCCAATCACAAGAAGCACCGAGTTTTTTTAATTGGTCGAGAATAACGCCGCCGTATTTATCTTTCCACGCCATAGCATGGGTCATGAATTCGGCACGTGATAAATCGGATTTTTTTATCCCTTCATCACGAAGTTTTCGAACAACTTTTGCCTCAGTAGCAATAGACGCATGATCTGTTCCTGGCACCCAACATGCGTTTTTGCCTTGCATTCGCGCACGTCTGATTAATACATCTTGGATCGTATTATTTAACATATGCCCCATGTGCAAGACTCCAGTTACATTCGGTGGAGGGATTACTATGGTGTACGGCTCACGTCCATCTGGTTCTGAATGAAAATAATTTTGTTTCATCCAGTATGCATACCACTTATCTTCAGCTAATTTCGGTTCGTATTTTGTAGGTATTTCCATCAATCTTTGTTCTCAATTTAAATCAGGCTACAAATTTAGCGAAATGTATTGAAAGTGAAGGCTATTTTAGAGGTGGATTTAGCCTAAATTTGAGTGGTTTTAAGAATTGTAGGAAGGCAATCGGAATGCAAAAAAGAATTTTTTGATCGGGCAAAAGCTGATGGATAGAATAATCGTCGCTTCAAAGTTTCTGCTTTGCCTTCAGTTCAATAGCGTCCTTAACATAAAATCCACCCTTCATAATAATCTCTTCTAAAGCTGTTCGAGCTTCTTTTTTTTGGTCAAGTTGCAGGAGCGATTTTGCACGATACCACTCTGCTTCTTGGTTAAAAACTTCATTGTCAAGCGTCATGATTTGACTAAAAAACTGAATCGACTCGTCGTATTTTCCCAAGTTATAATAAGCTAATCCACTGTAGAAAAGTGCATTTAAATCTTCAGGATATTGCTCTAATATGATCAAATGACGATTCAAAGAAGCTTTGAAATTTTGCTCGTTAAAAAAGGACATAGTTTTTGTGAGGTAACTAAAGTAAGGTAATTCTACTTCTTGCTCAATCAACTCAGTCGTACTCGTTTCATTTTCTTGATTCGCTGCCACCCCCCCTAATTCATATCGTTTATAGCTTACATTCTCTTTTGTCCGTTTAATTTCGCGATAATCGACGACCTTAAAACCATACACATAAGCCGTTGGTATTGCCCTTCCTTTTGAAGTGTACCAATTCCAGTTTTCCTTCTCCGGTTCTAGCTTTTCAATATCATTTTGAATGATTTCAGGAACGTTAATCTTTTCGTCATTTAATTTTTTAGGCTGTAAGGTTTTTAATTGTGTTTGATCATTGATGACGTCTACTGTTTTTATTTGCTCATTCTCAGGTATAATAATCATGCTGTCGATACGCGGACTAATGACCTCAATTTCACTTTCTAAATCAACAGTTTCAGCAGAGTCAATAGGAGGAGTCGGTGGGGTGAGTACGAGTTTTTCTTCTTGTTTATTGTTCAATGTAAAAAGGGCAACAATAAGGAAGAGCGAAAGCAATGCACTTATCGCAATTGTCAAGTTATAGCCTTTCCTCGGTCTCAGTTGAGTGCGGTGATTTTTATAAAATTGATCAAAACTGCCAGGGTTGTCGTCAAAACCATCCATAGCATCTTTCAAGAACGGATCCTCCAATGCACGAGCCTCCAATTCATGGCGCTCACTATTGCTCATCTCGCAGGAATAGTAGCGTCTTAATTGCTCTAGGTTAATATGTGACTCAGGTGTCGGCATTAACGTTCTAGTTTAAGTTTTAAGTTTCGTTTTCCATTTTGAATCAAACTTTTAACGGCGTTCAGGGTGATCCCCATTAGCGCAGAAACTTCATTATAACTTCTTTGTTCAAGATAAAAATGAGTAAGTGCGTCTTTTTGATCTTTCTTTAAAGTTTTAATGGCTCGTTCAAGTTCCGTCAGTTGATTTTCTAATTGTACTTTTTCTTGATGCCCCTCTTCACTCAAGTCCGATTGAGATAGTAATTCTTTTTCTATATCTCCAGTAACTGCTTTTTTCTTTCGGAGCTCCATTAAACATTCATTTCGAGTTAAACTGTATAACCAACTCTTAAAGTTTTGAATCTCATACTTCTGAATTCGTTGCGGTAATTTTTCGAAAATATCCATGAGCATATCTTCAGCCAAGTTCTGATTTTTTAGATATTTCATACAAAGTCCCATCACCAGCGCTGCATAGCGTCTGAACAGTTCACCAATAGCTTGTTGATTGTTTTTTCGAACTAAAACAATCAATTCCAAATCGGTGTAGGATTTAATATTTTTTCTAAATAATGCGCTAAAAAGCATACGTTCCAAATAAGCATCTCGTTTAAATTTAAATTGGTGTCTAAACTAAAGATGAAAATGAATTTATTTTTCCATAAAAATTTTCTAAAAAAAATCAGAACCGTTTATTTCCAAAGAAATCGAACCGTAAAATCATGCTGTAGAAGGATTCTTCGGTTTATTGTAATGCCGTAATCGACAAAAGTTTGGTAAGGTTGGTACATGATCTGACTGACTATCTTTTCATTTATTCGATATTCTAGGCCCAAATTTAAACCAATTCCCAAGCCTGAACCCCTTGTAATGTTCGTTTCGCTAGGAGGAAGACCTGAAAATTGAGTGAATAAAGGCATTTGATAATTGTTAAAAATGGCAATATGTTGATCAATACGCCAAAAATCTCACTCACTACGATCACGATAGGTAGAGCACCCTTTGCTTTTTCAGGACGAGATACATAGGCAGGCATTTGAAAGCTACCCACCGGAATCATCTGCTCGCCTACTTTGTACGTTTATATCGGTTCCAAAAAGCAATTCAGCAGGCAGACAAAAACAAGGAAAATAAATGAGCGATAATACAGAATATACCTATGAGCTACAAAAACTATTTGTGGAG
>JALQVX010000128.1 GCA_023263555.1 Crocinitomix sp. | reverse complement strand
TATCTATATAAATAAATAGGTTAAATAATGTAAAACTGTCTTTGTAGTATGGGAGTAGCATACCCATTAAATACAAAGAACTAGCACAAGCAAATAGTTTAGAACTATCAGGACATCAACCGTCAATACTTTTGACGGATGCCATTTTCCAACGCAGGATAGATAATGTCGGCGAGCCAGAGTTGAACATGAGCGTCAGGAAACCACAAAAGCGCGGCGTTGAGACAAAGGAAATATCGTGACAGGATTTTCCTACTTAGCTTATGAAAAAGTAAAAAGATAATTAAATGATTTTCAGACTACGCTAATCAGAAAAGGACAAAAAATGAAGGAATTTTTACAAAATATTTTCATTTATACAATTGCAGGCGTGTTATCAACAGCAAATGCAGCAGAGTTACCATACAATATTACACAAAAAGAAAATTACACACACCCCAACGCCCCTTTGAGCGCGTGCAATTTTTATGCTGAAGAATATGTTTTTGGTGAAAAATTAAAGGTAGAGGAATTTCTAAATCAAATCGATTTGGCATCAAAATCAACCAAAGATTTTAAAAGACTCCAAATAGCAACTGATGAATCCTATAAAAGCTCAGAAAATGATATAAAAACTGTTCAGGGGATTATTGATAAAACGTTATTATTTCAAACGTCATATTTCGAATATCCAACAATTGAACGAGCAAATAAATTAAAAAAAATTTTATTCAAGTTAATAGAGACCCAATTTCTCAGCCAAATCTATAGGTTTGATGGCGATCAACGATACCCCCATAGCCATATTCTAGCCATATTTCTACATAGCTTTCATGTATTAAGAGGGCGAGATGATCTAACTCATGAAGAAAATAAAATTTTATCAGAAGAGATACATAAACGATTTTCGGCACTCGAAAAAGGCGGAAGAGATACGTGGTTTAATATGTATCATTGCCAGGTAGGAAAGTTTGTAACAGGTGAAAGTTGCGCGAATCATACTTATTATGAACAATATATAAAAACGCTATATGGATATATCTTCGATAGGCCAGAATATTTCAACTCGGGGGAGAGAATGTTCAAATTTGCAATCGATGATGCAAAACCTGACATTGGTCTTTGGAGAGAAGCATACCGAGGATGGTGGGCCTGGATGTATATTTCGATTGGATTAACTGATTTAGCTGGAATAGCAGAGGTATACCGTTGGCGCAATATCGATTTATACAAATATAAATCAGATAAATCAGGACTACAATACTCCGATTTGGTAGACCGATACATTAAAGCAATCATTAACCCCAATTTAATTTACCCATATTCAAAGAAAAATCACGGATTAATCGGGCGAATGAAGGATCACAAAGATCCGGCAATGCTGAAAACCGTACTGAGCAAAGACTTTCCCGAAAAGAGCAACTGGTACTACTTGTTTGAAAAATCAATCGAAGAAAAGACTTTAGCGATCAAATACTCTAAGCTCGCTGATGGACTTAGCCATCTCAGTCGCTACCACGTAAATCTGGGATTCAATCCACAATGCAATTACGGCAATTCATCAATAAAGAGCCCCATCAAAACCGAAGCCGACATTAAGAAAGTTGATATAATTTTCATTCCGCGGCCTAAAAAATCGTCTTCTAATCTTAGCATTGACGCGTCTACCATATTCATCGAGACTCAACTTGAAACCGATGATTTTATTAAGTATGAAATTGAATTCAAAGCAAAAGCAAATGAAAAATCATCAATACGGAAATACGTATTAATTGGTGATTTCGAAAATAAAACACTTAAAGAAAAAGGAATAATGCGACAAATACGAGTAATCTTACCCTCGGACTCATTCAGTGAATTAAGCAAAGAAAATGAAGCTATAAATTGTGAGCCAGCAACGATAAAAGCAGATCAAAATAAACTAAAAGAGTACTGGCTATTTATCGATCGATTTGATGAACTAAACGAATGTCCTCTCTCGACTATGACAGCAGAAGGTAAAGAGCGCGCGGAGCAAATTGTAGAGTTGATCGCTAAAGGGCTCAAGAGCAAATTTTCCGAGGAGCAGGATCGGTATGGTGCGTTAAGGAATTTTGCAGGTAGTCCTTAAACGGTCTTTACAGATCTGTACGGATAAGTAACACTAGAAAAACGATCATTTATTGTTTACCTCCCGCCTTCACGTGTAATGGCCCAGCCAACCTTAACTCGTAGTTCCACGGGAACGACTTGCCACCGATTTACGCTATCGTCAGCAGCTGGTGGGTGGTACAGGGTTCGAACCTTTGACCCCTGCCGTGTGAAGGAAGGGGTAATGTACATCC
>JALQVX010000039.1 GCA_023263555.1 Crocinitomix sp. | reverse complement strand
CAACAAAACTCTCTTGACACGAACTCCCTGTGCCGCTTGCATAAATAACTTGTAAAAGACCAACATATAAAATGGCCATGCGCGTTGCTTTTTCGACTGATTTCGTGTGATTATATAAAAAAATCATTTTTAGCAACACCTTAAGATTGACAGGGTTTTCTGCTAAAACGGCTAAACCAAGTTGTTCAATCTTTTCAACATTATTATTTTGTAGATAGGCATGCTCGAAGGTTTTTTCCATTTCAGTTGAACCATATGGATAATAATAGGATTGATAAACATTTCCATAATAGATATGCTTAAATTCCTCACTAGACAAAGAAGTATCTTGTTCCACCATTCGATTGACGAGGTGAGGATAATAAAAAACCCCATTGCTATCTTCGACTGCAACTTTTATCGCATCAAAATCGATTCGTGAGAATTGCTGATCATAACTGACCCCTGTTTGAAAAAGCAAAAATAATAGGTAAATAATTCTCATTCTATTTTGATTTAGTTGAATATAACGAATTTATGAAATTCGTTACGTGACACTTTTTTATTTCGTGAATTCTCAATTAAACGAGAGCATTAGTATAAAAGATATTGTAATATATACAATAAGATCCTTAAATCCCAAAGCACAAATGGCATTAAAAACAAAAAGATGGATAGAGCAGGTAGTAAAAAAATCTAATGAATAGACATAATGTTTTCATACTTTAGGTCCAATTTAATTAAAAATAAACCTTTATATTTGTCATTTACTAAAGACAAAATCGGTACTATGGCAATAAAAAGTGCTACACCAAAGAAAGAGACTAAAACTACGCGTAAATCCGCAGGTTCAAAATTCTCAAAAGAAACCTATGTAAAATGGTATAAAGACATGCTTTTGATTCGAAAATTCGAAGAAAAGATATCCCAACTTTACATTCAACAAAAATTTGGTGGATTTTTACATGTATACATTGGACAAGAAGCAGTGGCAGTAGGTGCTGTTTCTGCTACAAAAGCAGGTGACAAACACATCACTGCTTACCGCGATCACGGTCATCCGATTGCCTTGGGAACGGATCCTCGCGTTTTAGCGGCTGAACTTTACGGAAAAATTACGGGATGTTCAAAAGGAAAAGGTGGATCTATGCACTTTTTTGATGTAGAACGAGGCTTTTATGGTGGACATGGAATTGTAGGTGCTCAGATACCTATGGGAGCAGGAATAGCATTCGCTGACAAATACAAAGGCAATGACAATGTTACCCTTTGTTCATTTGGTGATGGAGCTGCTCGTCAAGGAGCTTTACACGAAACGTTCAACATGGCAATGATTTGGAAATTACCTGTTATTTTCATTATTGAGAATAATAATTATGCCATGGGAACATCTGTAGAGCGAACTACAAATGTAACCGACCTATCAAAAATGGGAGCTTCTTATGAAATGCCTTCATTTATTGTTGACGGAATGCGTCCTGAGAATGTACATGAAGCAATTGAAGAAGCTGCCGCTCGCGCAAGACGTGGTGACGGACCGACTTTATTAGACATTAGAACCTACCGTTATAAAGGACATTCAATGTCTGATCCTCAAAAATACAGAACGAAAGACGAAGTCGCTGAATGGCAAGCAAAAGATCCTATCGAGCACGTTTTAGACACGATTAAAGAGAAAAAATTCTTAACAGCAAAAGAAATAGAAGAACTTGACGAATGGGTAAAAGAAGAAGTTGCTGCTTCTATCAAATTTGCAGAAGATTCTCCTCTTCCAGATCCGGAGGAATTATATAAGGACGTTTATCAACAAGAAGATTATCCTTATATCAAAGAATATTTAGCCTAATCAATTAAAGAACTAATCATTTTCAAACGAAAAGTATAAAATGGCGGAAATTGTAAGAATGCCTAAATTGTCAGACACCATGGTTGAAGGTGTGGTTGCTGAATGGCATAAAAAAATTGGAGACAAAGTGTCTGAAGGCGATTTGCTTGCTGATATCGAAACAGATAAAGCAACCATGGAATTCGAGTCTTTCTATGACGGAGTCTTATTACACATTGGAGTTGAAAAAGGAGCTGGAGCACCAGTGAATTCTATTTTAGCAATTATTGGAGCGGCTGGTGAAGATATTTCTTCACTACTTGCTGATGAAGGAAATGTTTCAGCACCTGCAGAAGAAGCTGCACCTGTAAAAGAGGAAGTTGTTGCTGCACCAGTAACGCCAGTTGCAAGTCCAACACCAGCTGCAACAGCCAGTTCTGAACCCGCAGCAGCGACTAACAATTCCAACGGAAGAATATTTGCATCTCCTTTAGCACGCACTATTGCAGAAGAAAAAGGAATTGATCTTTCAACGGTAAAAGGTTCAGGTGAAAACAATCGTATCGTTAAGAAAGACGTTGAAAACTATACGCCTTCGGCTGCTGTTAGTACTCCTGCAACTAATTTCACGCCTGCAGCAGTTGGGTCAGAATCGCATACAGACGTTCCACATTCGCAAATGCGCAAAGCAATTGCACGTACTTTATCTGCCTCTAAATTCTCTGCACCTCACTTCTACCTTAAAATTGAAGTGGATATGGAGAACGCAATTGCAGCTAGAAAAGCAATCAATGCAGATGGAGATGTAAAAGTATCCTTTAATGATATTGTAGTGAAAGCAACTGCTGCTGCACTTCGCAAAAATCCAAAAGTAAATGCTGATTGGATGGAGAATGCAATCCGTTATAATGATCATATCCATATTGGAGTTGCTGTAGCAGTGGAAGACGGCTTATTAGTTCCTGTGGTGAAATTCACTGATGCAAAAGGGTTAGTACAAATTGGATCAGAAATTAAGACGTTAGCGGAAAAAGCCAGAACAAAAAAATTACAACCTCAAGATATGGAGGGAGGAACGTTCGCCATTTCAAATCTAGGCATGTTTGGTATTGAAGATTTTACTTCAATCATCAACCCACCGAATGGTTGCATTTTATCTGTTGGACAAATCAAAGAAACACCGGTTATTAAGAATGGACAAATTGTTCCTGGTAATGTGATGAAGTTAAGTTTATCATGTGATCACCGTGTTGTTGATGGTGCAGTTGGTTCTGCTTTCTTGCAAGATTTAAAGAAAATTTTAGAGAACCCTGTTCGCATGATTATCTAAAAAACGATTATTTAAAAATTGAACACCCCGATTCAGCATGAGCTATTCGGGGTGTTTTTATTTTTGGGCTATACTAATACTGGCCTATTCCAGGACATTAATTTCCGTCCTTCGATTGAGTGCTTTCCCTGCTTCTGTTTCATTCTCAGCTATAGGCTTAGCTTCTCCATACCCTTTAGCGACCATTCTAGATGCATTGATTCCTTTGCTAACCAAATAATTTTTCACGGCTTCTGCCCTCTTTTGAGACAACATTAAATTTTGATCCTCTGCGCCGTCACTGTCAGTATGACCAGCAATTTCAATTTTTAAGTGCGGCTTCAACTTGAGATAGTTTACTAATTCATCCAATTCATTATACGATTCTTTCAAAATGATTGCCTTAGCCGTTTCAAAATGAAGATCGCTCAGTGTAAATGATGATTCTTCTTCATATTGAATAATAATAGACACATCATTATAGATTTCGTTCGCCTTTAAAGCGGGAATTTCAATGGCCGTATAATCTTTCGTCTTACCCATGCATTTCAGGCGAATATTATAAAGCCCAGCAGGTAATTCAACAATAAATCGTCCATCTGCGCCCGCAACACCATCTATCGTTATATTTTGAGAGGTATTAAGAAATTGTATTTCGGCACCAGCAATGGGTTGTTCTTCAAAATTGGATACAAAAACTTTTGTTGTAGCCTTTTCCTGCGCGAAAACTGAACTGATGACGAATAGTAGGAATAATAAACTAAGGTATTTTTTCATGATTGACATTTTATTTGTTTCTACTCTTTAAATGTCCTATCGAAAAAAAAGTAACTAAAAAAAACCCACTCGAATTTTCGAATGGGGTTCAATATAAGGATTGAAAACCTATTTATTCTGCAGAAAATGAAGCACTTTCAGTTGGGAAAGCACGGTCAATCTTTTTAAATAATCCTTGTAAAACTTTACCCGGTCCAACTTCAACAACACTTGAACAACCATCAGCAATCATTTGTTGCATTGTTTGAGTCCATCTCACCGGAGCAGTCAATTGCTTTATTAGATTCTCTTTAATCGCTGCAGGGTCAACTACCGCACTTGCAGTAACATTTTGATAAACTGGGCAAATTGGCGTTCCAAAATCAGTTGAAGCAATCGCCGCTGCTAATTCTTCGCGCGCAGGCTCCATTAACGGTGAATGAAAAGCGCCTCCCACAGCTAATTTCAAGGCTCTTTTAGCACCTGCCTCAGTCAATTTTTCGCATGCCTCATCAATCGCATCTACGGCTCCAGAAATCACTAATTGACCAGGACAGTTGTAGTTTGCCGCAACTACAACACCATTTATTTCCTCACAAATACGCTCTACTACTTCATCTTCCAATCCCAAAATAGCCGCCATTGTTGAAGGTTCGGCTTCACATGCTTTTTGCATAGCCAAAGCACGTTGAGAAACTAATTTTAAACCATCCTCAAAATTCAATACACCATTAGCGACCAAAGCTGAAAATTCACCTAAGGAATGACCAGCCACCATTTCTGGCTTAAAATCATCTCCTAAAACTTTTGCTAAAATCACAGAGTGAAGAAAAATAGCTGGTTGTGTAACTTTCGTCTCTTTCAACTGCTCATCAGTTCCTTCAAACATGATATCTGTAATACGGAAACCTAGAATCTCATTCGCCTGTTCGAACATTGATTTGGCAAGGTCAGAATGATCATAAAGATCCTTCCCCATACCTATAAATTGGGCTCCTTGCCCAGGAAAAACGTATGCTTTCATGTATCTTATTTTTTCAATTATTAAGTTAGCATTGGCCACAAAGTTAAACGAAAAATAAAATTAGCAGCAAAGAATCCCGCTACGAACGATTAAAAGCCTATCAGTAAAATGGTAGGCTTTTTTATTTAAAAACAATTGCTAAATTTGTTACAACTACAACATGAAAATAACGATTAACGATATTCAGGTAGATTTTTCCGGAGATAAAACGGTTCTTGATATCGTCCGGGAACAGGGTATTTTCATTCCGACTTTGTGCAA
Source organism: Crocinitomix sp. (assembly GCA_023263555.1). Classification (GTDB taxonomy): domain Bacteria; phylum Bacteroidota; class Bacteroidia; order Flavobacteriales_D; family Crocinitomicaceae; genus Crocinitomix. The sequence goes on along the minus strand of JALQVX010000039.1, from coordinate 24 downwards.
TCTTCCAAGCATAGAGAATCATGG
>JALQVX010000021.1 GCA_023263555.1 Crocinitomix sp. | reverse complement strand
ATAAGAAAATTTATAACCTATCTGCTAAAAAAGCGATAGGCGACACCTTGAGCAATAATTGGCATTTTGAAGGACTTCAAATTAGAAAAATCGGCGAGTTTAACGACGAAGTATTTTATGCCAAAGAATTGGATACCACCTTACATTTTGGCTTATCTGATTTAGTTTTTCGTCCGAATATTATCGAGGCTATGGACAATAAAGAGCTGAATGAATTTATTGAAAAACAAGAAAAGACAGGATCTGAAAAAATACCCGTTTATCTAATCGAAAAACACAAAAGATGGGCCTCCCCATTTGCCATCTTCATTCTTACCTTAATCGGAGTCTCCGTTTCCAGCAAAAAAAGCAGGGGAGGAATAGGAATTAATTTAGCACTTGGTTTGGGCATCTGCTTCCTCTATATTTTTGCCATGCAAATGACAACAGTAGCCGCGCTCAATGTTGGATTTACACCCATGTGGGCCGTTTGGTTACCAAACATTATTTTTAGTTTTGTCGCCTATTTTCTCTATCTAAAATCACCAAAGTAAGCGTATGATGAATACCGAAATACCCTTGGAAGTGCTCAATAAAATGAGTCAAAATACCTTATTAGAACAATTGAATATTGTGATTACAAAGGTAGAAATTACGACCATAACCGGGACAATGCCTGTTGACAAAAGAACACACCAACCTGCGGGATTACTTCATGGTGGTGCAACAGCAGCCTTGATTGAAAGTTTAGGATCGCTCGGCTCTTCTTTGATGGTTGATTTGAAAAAACAATCTATCGTTGGCTTGGAAATTAATGTAAATCATATGCGGGGATTACGCGAAGGAATTGTGACTGGCGTAGCGAAAGTGGTGCATGCGGGAAGAAGAACGCATGTATGGCAAGTAGACGTGTGGAGCGAAGAAAAAAAGCAAGTTGCTACTGGCCGTTTAACCGTAATGGTAATTGATAAATAAACCTATCGAAACTTATTTCGCATATCGGCTGCCACATGATACAGAGGTTCATTTTTTGAAAGCTGACGGAGAATGGATTAATAATCTTCATGAAATCACTGATCATACAGTTGTTTTCCACGATTTTTCAGGAGATAAGATTCTAGCCTTGCGAAAATCTATTGAAATTGAGCCAACTCGTTTTGTGCTGAGTCATCTTCGTTATCAAGCAAATGATGAAACAAGGGAGACCTATGAAAAAACATTTGCTCGACTCATTAAAGCCATTACTGACGGGCGTTTCGAAAAAGTCATTCTCTCTCGAACAAAAACGATTCATACGGATCAATCCGCACTTCAAATTTTCAAACGATTGAATGATTCTTATGCGAACACCTTCAATTATATCATTTCAAATACAGCGATTGGAACGTGGATGGGCGCAAGTCCCGAACGGCTGCTCAACATTGAAGGAACACTTTTAGAAACCATGTCATTAGCAGGAACAAAAACCGCTGCCGTAGAATGGACAGATAAAGAATATCGGGAGCAAGCCCTAGTAACCGACACAATTGAAAGGGTGCTAACGCAAGCTAACTGTTCAGCCATTAATTTAGATGGACCTTCCAACCTCAAAGCTGGAAAAATCGAACACCTTCACACAAAAATTAGTTGTACAATAAAGGCAGCAGAAGAGTGGAAAAAAATAGCCTCCCTTCTTCACCCCACACCAGCAGTCTGCGGACTTCCAACAAAGGAAGCAAAGGCCTTTATTCCCGCATTAGAAAAACATCACCGCCAATTTTACACCGGCTTTTTAGGACTCATTCACCCGACGAAAATTCAACTCTTTGTGAACCTAAGGTGTATGGAAGTGTTTGAAGATAAAGCAAGACTGTACATTGGCGGAGGAATCATAGCGAATTCAACCTGCGAATCCGAATGGAACGAAACGGAGCGAAAAGCAGAGACTTTAGGAGGTTTACTTTGATGATTGAATGATTGAATGGATGAAGGATTGAATTGTTGAAGGATTGAATGATTAAATGCATTAAGGATTAAATAATGACTTGACACAGTTTATTGAACACTCCCTTATTGAGCACTCCCTGGTTCAGTGGAGAGCTCAGATTTTCATTAAATGCTTTGCATGAATGGATATCCTTGATACTTTATACTCGATACTTCGCACTTTAGACTAAATAAACTCAAAATCCACCCTTCGATTTAACCGTTTTCCGTCAGGTGTTTCATTAGATTTTACAGGATCTTTTTCTCCTCTGTATTCAATCACAATTTTATCTGCTTTCACCCCAACACTCTCTAAAAAACGTTGCACCTGCTCTGCTCTTCGCTCAGAAAGTCCCACATTATATTCATCCGAACCATTCGAATCGGTATGACCAATGATTTTAATCCGCAAATCAGAATGAGAATTCACGATAGCTGCCATTTTGGTAAGATAGGTTTCAAATTCCGGTTTCAACACATCTTGATCATGATCAAAATAGACAGGGACAAATTCGAAATTTCGCATCTGTTCGTCCCGAACATAATAAGCGTTCCAGCCTCTTGCCAAATCAGCTGCTAAATTATTAAACCACGAATGATAAAGGGTTAAGGTATCTTTTCGTGATAATTCATATTTTGAGCGATAAAAAATCAATTCACCCGCTTGGCGATTGCAATCTTTAGAGGTCCACGTTCCCTGCAAATACCCCGTTGAATCAATATAATTAAGTGAACCTTGCAATAAGCACCACACATTTTTCGAGTCGTTTCGTTGCGAACCTATCATTTGTTCTTCGAAGCGAATTTCTTTTCCCCCCGTAACTTTACCTTTAATGGTTTTGTAGGCGTAATATTTTGTAAATTGTGTCTCAATACTTGATTCACCAGACATTT
>JALQVX010000395.1 GCA_023263555.1 Crocinitomix sp. | reverse complement strand
GAGCCAAACTATCCACTGTTCCATATTCGGAATTTGCGGCACCTGCGGTTGATAATTTTGCCCATATTGTTGACGTGTCCGTAATAACAGAAACGGAGGAATGGGTTATTATTTCAGGAACAATTGTTGCAGACTCAGCTTATCAATATCTTATAATCGGTAATTTTTTCTCTGAGCTCATTTATGACACTACAAATGTTGGGACAAATCCGTACAATCGAGTTTATTATTACGTAGAAGATGTCTCTGTATACAACCCTGGGCATACGGAAATAACAGAAGAAGTTAGTTCATATCGCCTACATTATAATGCGCAAAACAAGCAGGTTTCTGTTTTTTATCAAGGATCCTTTGATGAATCAATTGAAAGACTTGAAGTATATTCAGTAACGGGGCAACACATTTCAACTCTCTATTCACTCAATTCTAACCATGTTATTATCGATTGCTCAACTTATGTCCCAGGAGTTTATTTTGTGCGTTCGCTAGACTCTAACAACCGCTATGAGCAACTGAAATTTATTGTACAGTAAAGGTCCTTATTCTCAAAAATGCATGTTGTAGTAAAAATGAGAATTACCTAATTAACAATAGCAGTTAAATTTTCACTCCTTAAATTAAGATTCGAATGATCACTTTTGTTCCTGCAGGATCTCCTTTTTCATCCTTAAGGTCAATGATTTCAAATGGAATAAAAGATGTTTCTTGGTTTAGATTTGCCAATCTTTCTTGAACAACTTTAAGAGCGGTTGACTTATGGTAAGTGGCCTGTTGCGCTTTTATTTCATTTGCTTTTTTCCTTCCAATTCCGTTATCACTAATAGCACATTCGAGGATGTTCTCGGTCATCCATTTAAAGGAGACCAATATTTCCCCTCTCCGATCCGCCCCTTTTAAACCATGAACAATCGCATTTTCAACAAAGGGTTGAATCATTAATGGCGGTAGGACTTGTTCAGCTGTATCGAGATCATCCTCAAAATCAAATAGCAATTCTATATTTGCATTTGCTGTTAATCGTTCTAATTGGACATAGTTTTGCAAGGTTTCTACCTCATCATCAATTGAAATAAACTTTTCTCTTGAATTTTCCAAAACTTGACGCATCAGTTTCGAGAATTTCGACAATGCATAACGCGCTTTATCCGAATCGTTCAAGATAATCAAATTGTGAATAGAGTTAAGGACATTGAAGATAAAGTGTGGATTCATTTGTAAACGAAGTGCTTTTTGCTCTAGCTCCAACAAATTCTTTTCCAACTTCAGTTTTTCGTTGAGTGCCCGACTTTTTTTGCGTTGCCGATAGAGAATGATTAAAATTAGACCGATCAATAGTGCGCCTGCAATGGCATAATAGGTAAATTTAAACCAAAACTTTTCCCAATAAGGTTGATCGATTTTAAACGTCAGTTCGAGTGGCGCATCTGTCCAATCATCATCAATTGAAGTTTGTACTAAAAAGGTATATTCGCCCGGAGGAAGATTTGGATAAGTGGCGACATTTATGGAAGAAGGTGGAGCCCAATCAGGATCTACTCCACTTAATTTCCAACGATACCGAATATTATTTACATACGAATATTGAATAGCTTGGAAACGAATACTGATATGGTTTTTATCATAAGGCAAAATCAAATCTTCGATAAATACACCGTGATCAAAAGTCCTAGCGAAACTTGTTTTCTCAATTGACTCAAAGACTATTTGAAAATCGTTAATATGAAGCACAGGTTGTTTTCTGGGGATTGTTTTCAAATCTCGCCCTTTATATACATATAAACCATCTACAGTTCCAAACCATAGATTTCCATTTTTATCTACATAACTTGCATTTATGTTTGTTTCAACCCCTTCAAACCCTTCTTCGAAACCAAAATGTTCTGTCCCTGTTATTTGATAAAGTGAATCAAAATCAAATCGATCCAAGCCTCGCTCTGTTCCCACCCATAATTGTTGATTATAGAATAATAATTGATAGATATTATTTGAAGATAAATAAGTCGAATTACTCGTTGTGATCCATTCTTTAGATACGATTGAATCACCCTGCAAAGTGAGTGTCAATAGCCCATCATCTTTTGATCCCAACCAGATATAATTATCCTCACAGACAATGTTTCGAAAACTTCGTCCCTCCTCATAAAAATCAACTACTTCATTGTTTTTAGTGATAAAACCATAATGACCATCATCCTCAACATACCATAAATTACCCCGATAAACAGTAAGTGCAGTAATATCTTTCGGAGCGAAATCATTTTTCACTTTCAACGATTTAAAACTTTGCTGAAATGGAAAATCACGGCTTTTATCGATCCAAAATATTCCCGCATCATTTGTCCCAATATAAATACGCTTCGAGACTGGATCTTGAGCGAAACACTTAATCCAATCACCTCTTAATCCACTATAATCTTCGTAAT
>JALQVX010000389.1 GCA_023263555.1 Crocinitomix sp. | reverse complement strand
TTGATTCATTTTCGCGATTAAACACTTCATATGTTCGCACTTCTTCGTGATACTTTTCAAGATCATTTCTAGCTTCGAATCGCAGTTGAAATAATTTTTCTGCCGTTTTGAAAGCACCGTCGATTACATTTTCTAATTTGAAATACGGTTTGAGTAATTCATCATTCAAGGCATATTTTTCATCTTTTAGTTTTTCTGCATAAAATGAAAAATCCCATCTTTGAAGTGGATTTGGTCCCCCTAATTTATCTGCTAAAACCTGCACTTCGTTCAATTCATTTTTTGCTTTTGGCAGGGCAATCACAAGTAATTCATCCCACAATTCAATCACGTTTTTCGGATCTTTTGCCATCCGCTCTTCCAATACATAATTAGCATGGGTCGAATAGCCTAGGAGTTGTGCTTTTTTGAGACGTAATGCCGCGATTTCTTTTAAAATAGCCGAGTTATTGTAGTCGTTATCATTAAAACCTCTCGAGCCAAATGCGCGGAACAGTTTTTCTCTCAATATGCGATTGGTTGCATATTTCATAAATGGAATATAGGAAGGGAAATCCAAGGTGATTAGCCACGAATCAGGCTTACCTTTTCCTGCAGCCATTTGTTGCGCTGCTTCTTTTTCACTATCCGGTAAACCATCCAATTCCTCTTCGCGTTCAATCCACATCTCAAATCCATTACTATCCTTCAGCACATTTTCGCTAAACTTTAAGGTGAGCTGAGCAATTTTTGATTGTATCGCTGTTAGTTCTTCTTTGTCCTCTTTGTTCAGGTTTGCACCGTTTCTTACAAATCCTCTATAAATTTGCTCTAGCAAATACTGACTTTCGGCATCCAACTCTTCTGACAACGATTGATCGTAAGCCTCTTTTATTCGTGCAAAAAGCGCTTCATCCAATTGGATTTCACTTGAATAAGCCGTTAATAATGGCGATATTTCTTGTGCTAACGCCTGCATTTCATCACTCGTTTCAGCACTATTAAGGTTAAAAAAGAGACTCGATAGCGCACTTAACTGTGATCCGGCACGCTCGTATGCAGCGATCGTATTAGCGAAGTTTGCAGTATTTGCATTTGTTTTGATTGCAGTAATTTCGTCCTTTGCAATAGCTATTGCTTGCTGGAAAGCGGGCTTGAAATCATGAATTGAAAATTTCGAAAATTCGATTGAGCCGAGCGGACCACTATATATGTTGAGTAATTGATTTGACATTTCGTTTATTTTACTGTACAAAAATAAGCAATTGATAAGAATGCCGTGTTTTTAGCCCATGATTTATCAGGTTTCAGGAGGAAGAATCAAAGCGTCAATCGAATAAAGAAATAAATCTGTGATCAAAATAAAAAAAACTTCTTAAATTTGAAGAGTAAAATTAAATCGTCATTCACTATAAAAAGTCGACTTTTAAGGCTTATGCGAATGATTTAAAGAATTAGCCAACATGAAAAAAAATCTACTAAATGCAACAGCCCTTTTGCTTTTTTTGGTTTCACAAGTACCTGCCTTTGGACAAAATGAAAAAGCGATTGTGAACCAAGCTGAAAAAATTGGAGAAGCAAAGAAATCAGAAATTTTTGAAGCGGAACTGGTTGGATATAGAAATCCAATGTCTGCAGATCTAGAGTGGTTTCCAACCCTTTCTACGAAGTGGACGAAGGTCGAGCATAGTTTGCCTGGTAAAGAAGAATTGGTGGCAATCAAATCGGCAAAGGCTGCGTTGAAGTATGATACGTATTCGATTGAAGGAACAGATGAAGAGGATAATGGTCCCTCTGGTTCAATTCCGGTTGTGGGAAATGAATTTAACGGGAATCCTAGTAATGGAAGTTCGCCAATGGACAATTCGATCGCTATCTCTGATGGAGGGATTATCGTGAGTGTGGCGAACACTACAATTGAGTACAATACTATGTCGGGTGTAACAACATTTGCTAGTTCAATTGTCGATTTTATAGACGATCCATCAATTGATTATGTATGTGATCCTGTGGTGCTCTATGATCCGGCTTCTGATCGTTTTATTTTCTTCGCCCAAGAGTGTTCGGGTCATTCTTCCAATTCTCATCTCTTAATCTTTTTTAGTCAAACAAATGATCCGAGTGATGGATGGAACTATTATAAATTGACAGGGAATCCTCTAGCAGATAATAGTTGGTTTGATTATCCTAAATTGGCGATCTCAGATACAGAACTCTTTATTACTGGAAATTTATTTACGAATGCAGGTTATTATAATCAATCAGTGGTGTATCAAATGGAAAAAAATGATGGTTATGCTGGCGCTTCTTTAACATGGCAGTATTGGTCAGAGATTCCTGGAGACCCCGCAACATTATTAGTTGTTTCTTCAGGGAATGAATTCAATTATGG
>JALQVX010000367.1 GCA_023263555.1 Crocinitomix sp. | reverse complement strand
TCAGGCTTAAGTGAGCAGGAATCAATTGATTTAGCGCGAACGATAACTGATCATATCGAAAAAGTAATGCGATCCACAATTTTACATATTGACACTGAAGATGACGAAGAGTTACTCGAAAAATTGGAAGCGGTCTTTTCGAGTGAAGTCAAGCGTCAATTTAACATACAGTATCAAGATCAGGAGGAAGAGTTGGAAATGCAAAAAGATTTTTTAAAGGCGATTCATTATTATAAAGAAAAGGATCGCTCAGCCTTTAATAATTCGCTCGAAAAAGTGAATACTTATCTTGATTTATTGAATGATAATGGTTTATCAGACAAAGATATAGGTGAATTTAAAAAACGTTATTTTTATAAACGGGTGGGAACCTATATTCTAGGCATTCCATTCTTTTTATTCGGCTTAATCAACAATTACATTCCGTATAGAGTTGTGGGCATGATTGCGGATCGTATCAAGGTGGGTGAAACATTTCAAGGATCGATTGTGCTGGCTCTTGGTTTATTTATATTTGCTGGCTGGTACCTTGGGTTAGCTGTGTTAGTTTCCTTTCTAGGTCTTGGTTGGTATGCACTCTTCTACCCTGTTTTATGTTATGTATTTGGATTATACGCTCTTGTTTATTCCACTTCGATCCAACAATCGCTTTCACGGAGAAGATTACGAAAATTAGTATCAGCAGACAGCGTCCTGATTGAAAATTTACTCATTAAACGGAATGAAATTGTGAAGGAAATAGCACAAGTTCAATCGGCGTATTTGCAACAAAAAGATTAGAAATCCTCTTCGTCTTTAATCGCTTTCCGAATGCGATCAGCCCATTGCGCGGTGAGATAAGGAATCGTGATTGAATCACACCCACATGCTGTTATAGGTTTTAAATGAATTGCTTGTGTGCCTCCAATATGCGCGATTTCGAATTGGGTCTGAATGCCATTTTGCGTGTAATTAATGCGCTTAAATGTTCTAGAGTAAGCATGTTTATCTCTTCGATCAATGATGAAAAAATCTTCATTTTCAAACTTTAAATACTGGGGCGGGTCAAAACCTAAAGTTTCGAGAGAGTAAATCCCTTTATATTGGTCTTTATGGAAAGTGTCTAATTCAAATTCATGTTTCAATTTATCCAAACGAAACCCATATTTATCTAGGTCCGCAAGAATTACAGGCTCTAACGTTGTTCTCGTAAAAAATTTTACAAAAACTTTATTGATATAGGTCATTTCAAAAGCAAGTGTATCTCCTTTGAAATAATAATTGCAAATAATCTCTTTGTTGTCAATTTTATAGATGATTGCATTTTCCCTATAGGACACATTAAATTCAGCACTTTTAAAGTAAGGGTAATAATACATGCGTATAGAACCTTTGTATAAAATCATTTCACCTTCGTTGGGTAAAAAATAGGTCTTACCATCATAAGAATGCTCATCTTGAAACATTTTCACTCCTTTCCATTGACCGTAAATATGATCAAATCCTTCAAAGGTCGTATTGGACAAAAAAAAGATAAAGAAAAGTGAAATGTATGTAAAACGCATAACAAAATGCGGAGCTCGCTCAAGAACTAATTTTTGTAAAAATAATCGAAATGATCTAGAAAACGATCTGTTTGAGCAAATTTTCAGGACAATGTGAATTGTCGTTTTGTTAAAATGCGAATAAGAAATTCACCAAAGCTCCACTCATGCTCATCAATGACGCTTCTGCTAAAAGGACCGCGATACACATTAAAGCGATAATAACGAGGAAACATTCCTTCTTCAATGATCGTGTTGAGCTCATCTTTTTTTAAGCCTCTACCCAATTTAATTTGTAATTCATCTCCGATTTTAGGATGAATTTCTAGATAAGACTGTTCGGAAATAATCAGTTTTTGTTGGTTAATTTCAATTTTATAACCTGCCATGTTCTTGTGGTGACCGAGAAAACCGAAGATATAAATAGACTCATCTCTAAATAAATATTTATTTTCTTTTCTATCTTCATAATTAAGGAAAAAGAAATCCAATTCTATAAATTTACTTTCTGATGTTTGACTAAGATCAGCATCCTTGACACGAAATGCATTCGCTCCCATTTTATTGGCTCGCTCATTTAATTTGAGGTAAAATTCCTTTAATGTTTTCGGGTGGATGGTATCAAATTCGATTAATACATTTGCTAACCAAGCATATGTATCATTATTCATTTCGTCATGCAGATATTCAAAACCTTCAACATTGTTTTGTCGAACGAAATCTCGGTTCATATCTATAATGTGCACCTTTTGAGCAGACACACTTAATACGAACATTAAAAAGCACAATAGCAGGGGGCTTTTCACATCAGTCAAATTAAGTTTTAAATATAGTTGAATCGAGGTCAGTTTATAAAATGACTTCGATTAATGATCTAATTTAATCGATTAGTCGTCAGATTTTATAGCTAGGCAGGATAATTACAAACGACAAAATGTTGATTTAGGAAAAAAATTTCATTTTTAAAATAGATTCAAAAAAGGTTATTTTGGTTATAACTAGCAAGTAATAAAGGCAAAACCAAAAAGGAAGGAAATTAATTTCGATCGAGCTTAAATCCAATGGGAATTGTAAAGTAGATGGGAACATTTTCTGTGCCTTTTATGGCAGGTGTTCAGTTGGGCATTGCTCGAATTACATTTATAGCAGCACGATCCATTTCTTCGTTAATACCGCGAATAACATGAATCGAATCAATCTCCCCACATTCAGTGATGAGAAACTTGACGTAAACAATACCTTGAACACAATCCTGAGGATACTCGAGGTTCATTTTTATAAAAGCATATAGCGCGAGATCGCCTCCTGGAAATTTAGGTTCGATATCTATGGGATTTACAATACCATTCTCCATTCCTTTAAGGGTTAAAGGAATCGATTCAATTGTGTCTGTAACGATAATAACATCTTGCGCACGCAACGTATTCAACAACAATGAGAAAATAATAACTAAGTGAAATTTGATCATTTAGCGAACGATTTGAACTGTTCCTTGACCTTCAAAATTTATGCCATTATCCATTGTTCCCAAATAGGAATAGAAGTATACGCCATCAGGTGCATCTTCACCATTTGCTAAGGTTCCATTCCATACATCAGTAACTGAATTCAATTCATAGACAATGATTCCCCAACGATTGACTATGATACACTCAAATGAATTGACGGATTGCGCCTTATCCGCAAAAGTAAAGAGGTCATTTTTCCCATCATTATTTGGGGAGAAGATATTGACAGACGTGAAAATAAAGGGATCGTAAATTGTGATTAGTTTACACGTTGAATCAGTGCACCCATTTTTATTGGATACAGTAAGACAAACCTCAAAATCACCTGCCTGAGCGTATGTAATATCAAAGGTTTCAAAATAATCGGTTGAGAGTATGGAAGATCCCATACCAAAATTCCAAAAAAAGCTTGTGTCAGCGAGTGGATTATTCGGATTAGCAAAATTTGAGGAGGCATTGACGAAGTGAACATCAACCGGTGCTGTTCCTTCCCAATCACTTGTGAATTGAGGAGAAGAAATGGTGAAATCTGCGATTGGATTAAGTGAATCAACCGTAATTGTTTGACTTATTACACAATCATTCTGATCGATTACCTCAATGCTAAACGTTCCTGGATTTAATCCACCCCAAGTTGTATTGATCGTTGTTTCGCCGGTTTCAAGATTTGTCCATCTATAATCATAGTCTGGTGTTCCACCACTTGCTGAGGCAAATACGACACCATTTCCATTTTGATACTCATAGACACGACAATAAGCCGGATCGTATCCTAATTCAACGAAATACAAAGAATCAGGATTAAACAGTTCAAAATCAATAGCGATTGAGCATCCGTTTTCATCCGTGATACTTAAATTATATACGCCAGCGTTGGCATTGAGAAGTGAATCTTCCCCTATTCCATTTTCTCCTGAAGGATTTGGTGACCATATATAGGAAACTAAAGTAGGATCTCCTGTTGGATTATCGAGTGTGTTAACGGTTGCACTTCCTGAGAAATCGCCGTAGCAAAGAGGATCAGAAAGCATCAACTCGGCACTCATTTGAGCTGGGTCATCTAAGAATATCGAATCAATAAAAATGCAAGGAAATTCATCCTCTATATAAAAATAATACCAACCTTCACCCAACGAATTTGCCGTATTACTATTATCAACGTTAAGTACTGTCCCATCAGTATTTGAAATAACATAAGTAATACTTCCTGTTTCGCCCATCATATTGATCGTTACAGATCCATCAGAAAAACCAAAACAGGTTGGATTATTTGAACTAATCGCGCCGTCCAAAAGACATTC
>JALQVX010000359.1 GCA_023263555.1 Crocinitomix sp. | reverse complement strand
GGTGCGTGACTTAATTTATAACTTACACCTGCTAATACTTCTAGCGGCAAAGGTTCATTATTTCCCGAAGTGTATCCTTTTACTTGATAGCCAATATTGCGCGCCAAAATAGTTGCTGTAAATCCTTTCTCTTCATTGTGAAATGTACTGGCAATATCTACTCCAAAACCAAAAGATGTATAGGACTCGAGGTGACTGAAGATCAAATTTAAATTTGCCCCGACAGAGAAAAATTTATTCAATTCTTTACCATACCCAACGCCTAACGCATAATCACCAGCGGTAAACGTTCCTTGCTCAATGCCTATTTCATCCGTTCGTGTAAATTGCCCGTAAGAAACATAGCGCAAATGCCCTGTAAAGGTCCCAATTTCACCAATATTCTTCGCATAAGCCAATTGCCCGTAATTGATTCCTGAAGGATAAATAAAATGATTCAAGGCCAAATCACCATCCATCTTAGAAGTAATTGAAGCAGGATTGGATACCGCCAAATTGATATCATTGTCTTTTAGGCCAATAAAACCACCTCCTAAACTGAGTGAACGTGCATTGAAATCCAAATCTAAAAACTGAAAGGTATTTTGCCCGCCTGTTTGACCGGTAACCCATGTAATGCTCAAAAAAGAGATGAATAATGGAATTATTTTCATGGTTTTTCTTCGTTTTTACACATTCATTAAATTTCGCGCGCCCTTTCTCACACGCAGTAAACGTAATCAAATTTATTTTATTTTACAGTTTCTATTTTTCACGTGTCGTTGAAAGGTAGACAATGGACATTAGGCTTTCGCTTTCGGTCCCAACTCAATCACTTCCATATCTTTAACTTGACCTGCATCAATTGTAAAACGCAAAAGTGTTTTCACCTGATGAAATCCTTTGTATCCACAAGCGCCGGGATTTAGCCAAAGTGCATTAATGTTTTTGTCAAACTGAACGAGGAGAATATGCGAATGACCGCAGACAAAAATATTCGGTTGATGATCTTGTATCACAGCGTGCGCTTCGGGATAATATTTATACGGTTTACCTGCGATATGCGTGATCACCACTTTCATCCCTTCACATTCAAAAGCATTTACTTTTGGCCATGTTCTGCGTAAAATATGATCGTCAATATTTCCGTAAACCCCGCGAACAGGTTTAAAAGCTTCCAAAGCATCAACCACATCCATTGATCCTACATCTCCTGCATGCCAAATTTCATCTACATCTTTGAAATACTTGAAGACTTTGGGGTCAATATCCCCATGTGTATCTGACATCAATCCAATTCGCTTCATCCGTGATTGTTTTACTTTATTAAATTTGCGACATGAAAGCACAGCGTTATTTTCTAAAACTGTCCTACAAAGGAACGCATTTTTTTGGTTGGCAGATTCAACCCAATGCAATTACAGTGCAAGAAAAGCTGAACGAAGTGCTGCAAAAACTGAATCGTGGCAAGGCTGTTAAAACAACAGGTTGCGGTCGAACAGACACCGGTGTTCACGCCAGTGATTTTTACGTTCATTTTGATTTAGACATTCCATTAGACGAAGAAACATTTAAGTTTAAACTGAATTGTATGTTGCCGCCCTCTATTGCCATTCTCGCCGTTTACAAAGTACCAAGTGATTTGCATGCGCGCTTCAGCGCCACCAGTCGCACCTATCACTATTTTATCCACACTGAAAAAAATCCCTTTCTTGAGGAAGAATCCTGGTTCCTTCCGCACGGCTTGAATCTTGACGAAATGAATCAGGCTTGCGAACTATTATTGCAACACAAGAACTTCAAATGCTTCAGTAAAACCATTACCGAATTATCCAGTTTTGAATGTGACGTTACTGCGGCAAAATGGGAAAAAACGGAGACAGGCTATACTTTTACCATCACTGCTAATCGTTTTCTACGCAATATGGTGCGCGCAATCGTTGGCACCACCGTCGAAGTGGGAAAAGGGAACAAAAC
>JALQVX010000356.1 GCA_023263555.1 Crocinitomix sp. | reverse complement strand
TTGGTTGATTACAAAGAAGCTTTAGCGGTAGAAACCGTTTTGAATATCATTTTAAAACCTAAATTTGTGAGGTAACTGTGAGTGTAAGAGAAAAAATAAAATCCTTTTTTGGCCGATCAAGAGAAAGGCATAAACTGAGCTTTATAGATGATTCAACCTATAAAGAAAAATGGAGTTTCCGTGTTTCTTCTTTCAATCTCGCTTCTTTAATTGGACTGTATACTATTTTAGTCCTTATCAGTACGCTTTTATTGATAAAATACACACCTATAAAAGCCCTTTTTGCAGAAGGTGATGCGGCGTTAACCGAAGAAGTAAATCGCACGAGTTTTTTAATCGACTCCTTAGCCGAAGTCACTTCATCACGTGAACTTTATCTAAATAATTTGAGAGCGATTTTAATGGATGAACCCTTCAGCGACAGCACCATCAATAATTTACCAGATTCACTTCAAAATTACAGTCCTAATTTCTCAATTGCCCCGTCTGATTCTTTACTTAGAAACAAAGTAGAAAACACCTATAAATCGAGTAGTGTTGGAGAGTCTACTGAATCGTATGAATTTTTCTTTGCCCCCGTTCAAGGGATCGTTTCTCAATCCTTTAACCCCAAAAAAGACCATAATGGAGTTGACGTTGTAACACTCGAGGATGAGCCAATAAAAACCTGCATGGAAGGAACGATTATACTTACCGGTTGGATTCAGACCGAAGGAAATATCATTATTGTGCAACACAAGGGGGATTTAATTTCAATTTATAAACATTGTTCTGCCTTATTAAAACCGAGAGGGTCAATCGTCCAAACTGGTGACCCTATTGGAATTGTTGGAAACACAGGTGAAAATTCTTCCGGTCCACATTTACATTTCGAATTATGGAAACGAGGTATCGCTATCAATCCTGAAGATTATATTTCATTCTAATTTTCAACCGCATATAGATGGTTAAACATTGATTAAGTGATCATACTTACCTTAAAAGAGTGGACCAATCGAATAATTTAGCACAAATATCGGTCAATCAACCTGTTTTACGATTCGATTGATTACATTTGCAGCTGTTTAATTTTTCAATGCCAATGTGGTTTAAGCTATCGCAATTTATTCTTAGAAACCGAATCCTCATCTTGTCAATTATCTTGACAATCACTATCATTTTGGGTTATTTTGCGGTGACAAACATCAAAATCGATAATACATACGGAACAATGCTTCCGAAAGATTCTCAACCGAAAAAAGACTACGAATTACTGAAGAAATCGTTTGGAGGCAGTGAATCATTATTGATCTTTGCAATTGAGACGGAAGATTTATATCAAAAGGATAAATTTCAAGCTTGGTATGATTTCGGGGAACGCGTTGCTGCTTTTTCAGCTGTAGATTCTGTTCTTTCAGAAGCGCATTTATACCAAGTAAAGCGTGATGCTGAAAAGAAGGTTTTTTATTTTGATGCAGTCATACAAAACCGTCCTGAAACACAAGAAGAAATTGACAGTTTAAGGACGATTATACGTTCTAACCCGCTTTACAACAATATACTTTATAACGAGGAGACGAATGCATCTCTGATGATGGTGTTTATCAATGAGAGCATTATGTCAGACATGAAAAAAGCAAATGTGCTTTTTGATATAGAAGCAACTTCACTCGATTACGAGGCACTTTTAGGGCCCGTTCGCGTTTCTGGAATGCCACATATCCGTGTCGCTGTTGGAAAAAAATTAAAGGCTGAATTAGGGCTTTTTATTGCGTTATCTATAGGGGTAACATCTTTATTATTATTCTTCTTTTTTAGATCACTCAAAATTGTATTAATTGCAAACACGGTTGTCTTTGTTGGCGTAATTTGGTCATTGGGAAGTATAGGTGCGCTTGATTATCAATTGTCAATATTAATGGTCTTAATTCCACCACTGATTATTGTAATCAGCATTCCGAACTGTATTTTCTTAATCAATAAATTTCATCAAGAAATTAAAGATCATGGCAATAAGGCAAAGGCACTTTCCCGCGTAATTCAAAAAATAGGAAACGCTACCTTTTTAACGAATTTGACAACTGCATTGGGATTTTCAACATTCATTTTTACGAACTCTGAGCGTTTGTCTGAATTTGGGTTAATTGCATCCATGAATATCCTTTTCGTCTTTGTGCTCTCCATTACAATTTTACCCATAGTATTGAGCTACTCCAAAATCCCTAAACCACAACATT
>JALQVX010000327.1 GCA_023263555.1 Crocinitomix sp. | reverse complement strand
GGTATTCCTTTTCGGTATTGACAAACTTAACCAAATCACCTTTTTTGATGTTTCCATTGATGACACGGAAATAGGCGATTATTCCTCTAAATGAGTTAAAAACAGAATCAAAAATCATGGCTTGTAAAGGTCCATCAGGGTTACCTTTTGGAGCCGGAACGCGACTGATAATCGCTTCGAGAATAGCATCTACGCCAAGACCGGTTTTTCCACTGGCAGGAATAACATCTTCGCGAGCACAACCAATCAGGTCAACAATTTCATCTGTCACTTCTTCAGGCTGAGCGCCTGGTAGGTCCATTTTATTTAAAATTGGAATGATTTCTAAATCATTCTCTAACGCCAAATATAAGTTTGAGATCGTTTGAGCCTCAATACCTTGTGCAGCATCTACAATTAATAAAGCACCTTCGCACGATGCGATCGAACGTGAAACCTCGTACGAAAAATCGACGTGACCTGGGGTGTCAATCAAATTTAAAACATACTTCTCTCCTTTGAAGGTATAGTCCATTTGAATCGCATGACTCTTTATGGTAATACCTCGCTCACGCTCTATATCCATATCATCCAACGCTTGATTTTGCATGTCGCGGTCGGAAATTGTTCCCGTTGCTTGCAATAAACGATCGGCCAATGTACTCTTACCATGGTCGATATGCGCTATGATACAAAAATTCCTGATGTTCTTCATGCTGCAAAAATAGAAGATTTTAATTTAAATTAGTGCATGTTGAATGCGATTGGAAAGAAATAATTTCGTTCGCCTGACAGACGGGCTTTTTTATTGAAAATGTAACAAAAATCACAAAAAGTGTATGATATATCATAACAAGGGTACTTTTAGCACGATTCTTGCGTTTAAATACCTAGTTGGATTAAGCATGTGTTTGAGGAAGCAGATGCTTGGGTATATGGCCTTCTCTCGGTTTCGCTGAGGGAAGGCTTTTTTATTGGAATAATCTTGAGCTACGTGTTAAAACGTAAAAAAGGACACCCCACTTATTGCACACTGTGGAATGCCCCTCTACTTTTTACCTGTTTTGAGTTCAGCTCTTAAATTCGTCCTTTTCTAAGCAATTGTTTTTTTGCAGAGGATCATTTGTTGTAAAGTAGGATAATGCTATTTTACTAAGGATAAATAAATAGTTAGAACGAATTTGTTTTGAACTTCTTGAAAAAAAAATTATATTAGTGTTTCAACCCCTTAACTTATGCTTATATGAATGAAAGAAGAATATCTTCACTACATCTTTAATAAACGTTTGCTTGGAAAGGATTTTTTTACCACTGACAATAAATCACTTCAAATTATTGATTTTGGACTATTGAACGTCAATGCCGGACCCGATTTTTTGGACGCTAAAATCCAATTAGATGGTCAGCTCTGGGCAGGTCCGATTGAGTTTCATGTTAAGGCTTCTGATTGGTACAGGCATCAACATCAGTTGGATCCAGCTTATGGTTCTGTGATCGCTCACTTTGTCTATGAAGCAGACGAAATTGTGACTGTTGGAAATTTTGCAATTCCGACTATTGAATTAAAGCCGCACATAGACCTAGATCATTATCGACAGTACAAATCATTGTTAGCAAATAAAAGTGAATTGTTATGCAGCTCCTATTTAAGTGATATTCATCCGGAATTAGTTGAACGGCAGAAATCACAAAGTTTAAATGATCGATTGATCCATAAATCGATTCTTTTCGAGCGTGAAATTGAACAGTTAAATGGGGATTATTTTGGCGCTTATATTCTTCTTTTGGCGCGCTGTTTTGGCGGGCAAGTGAATCAGTTACCTTTTGAAGAGTTGGCCCACAAAATAAAACGAAATTGGTTGGCAAAACTCAATTACCATCCGCTAAAAACAGAAGCTTTGTTTCTCGGTTTATCCGGATTTCTAGCGGATAATTTAGAAGATGATCCGTATATCGAAAATTTACGATCCGAATTTTTCTTTCAGCGAAATCTTTTTGGATTGTCCGATCATGTGGTTGAAGGGTGGAAATATTCTAGAATGAGGCCCACAAATTTTCCTGATAGGCGAATTGTGCAATTTGCGCGAGCAGTGAATTACATTGCTTCCGTTGGAACGTTTTCTGGTGTGTTTTTCAATCAAGCCTTATTTAAATCTGAAGGTATGAGCTTATCTGAATATTGGGCGAATCATTATCGAATCGGAAACAGAACTGAAAGAAAAATATCAACGTCTATTTCAAATGTAATGATTCAATTGCTTCAAATTAATGTAGAAGTGATGAATGATTTTACCATGGCTTGGTTGCAGAGGGATGAAGATCAGCAATCTATCGCAATCAATAAGTTAAAAACTATTCCAACAGAATCTAATCATATTACTAAGTCGTGGAAGGAAGCAGGGCTCACTTTAAAATCAGCATATGACTCACAAGCGCTTTTGGCATTGCAAAAACAAATGTGTATCCGAAAAAAATGCTTATTTTGCGCTATTGGAAAGTCAATCCTAAACAAATGAATTTAATACAAAAAATTGCCCTCTTCTTCGAATTACGCTCTTTCGGTGTAAGTGCTTGGTTTGCTCGTAAAATGGGAGTGGAAGTGGCAAAAGTCAGGTTGTTTTTTATTTATGCCTCCTTTATTGCCTTGGGTTCACCCATCATTATTTATATGGTTATGGCTTTTGTTTTGGAGCATAAACATATCTTTAAACTTCAACGAAGACGTAAATCAATTTGGGAAATATAAATGTTGCTGAATTATAAATATTTTTCGAAGGTTTACTATGCCATCTTTTTGCTGATAACGGTTGTTTTGGCTGGAACGATTGGTTTTATGGTTGTCGAAGGATGGTCTTTTTTCGATTCATTTTACATGACGATTATTACCATTTCTACAGTCGGATTCAATGAGGTCAATGAACTCTCCTCTGCTGGAAAATTATTTACAGCCTTTTTGATTATCACTAGCTTTGGTACGTTTGCTTATGCCGTTTCGGCAATTACGTCCTACATTGTTGGAGGTGAATATAAAACCTATTTTCAAGAATATAAAGCGCTTAAAACTGCAAATAAAATGGAAAATCACACTATCGTATGCGGGTACGGACGAGTAGGGAAGCAAGCTGCTCACGACCTCCGTTTTTATAAAAAATCATTTATTGTGGTCGAACGTGATCCGAAAATTACGGAAGATCCTCAATATAATTCAGTTGATTTCATTCGCGGCGATTCGACTGAAGATCAATTCCTACTAAAAGCGGGTATAAAAACAGCCACTTCGCTTATTACGGCCTTACCGAAGGATGCGGATAATTTATTTGTTGTTTTGTCGGCAAGAGAATTAAATCCTAGACTTAAAATTATTTCACGAGCTTCTAGTTATTCATCTATGCGCAAACTGCGTATAGCGGGAGCAGACAATGTGATTATGCCAGATACAGTTGGCGGCGCCCATATGGCTTCATTAGTTGTAAATCCGGACATTATGGAATTCATGGATCTAATTAAAGTTTCGGGTAAAGCGGCTGTAAATTTAGAGGAAATCGAATTTCGTGAACTACCGGATGATGTGAAATATACGACAATTGGTGATTTGCAGGATCGGTCCTTGTCCGGATGCAATGTTATTGGTTATCGCTCAGAGGCAGGAGAGTATATTATCAATCCGTCTTCTGATATTGAAATCTTACCGAATTCAAAATTATTTGTACTAGGAAACCCAGAACAAATTAAGAAGCTCAATACGATCTTCGGGATTAAAGGCACAAAATGAGAATATTAATTACGGGTTCAAATGGACTGCTTGGGCAGAAAATTGTTGGTCAATTGGTTAAGAAAAAAATAGATTTCTTAGCGACCTCTCTTGGAAATAATCGAAATTCGAGTTGTCCCAATGATCAATATACCCAGTTAGATATCACCGACCAAAATCAAATCAAAGAGGTTGTCAGGGCATACCAACCCAATGTCATTATCAATACAGCTGCAATGACGAATGTGGATGCCTGTGAGGTAAATGAATTGGAATGTCAAAAAATTAATGTGGATGCTGTTCGCTATTTATTAGCTGCCTCAAAAAGTATAAATGCTCATTTTATTCACTTGTCAACTGATTTCGTTTTTGATGGTGAGAACGGACCGTATAGCGAAGAAGATCAACGAAATCCCTTAAGCGTCTATGCCTTGTCAAAAGTGCAATCAGAGGATTTATTGTTGAATGACCCCTATGAGCATTGGGCCATCTTAAGAACGATAATTGTGTTTGGGGAAGGTGAAAATTTAAGCAGATCTAACATTGTTCTCTGGGCGAAAGATGTGCTCGAGAAAGGAGAGCCTATGTCAATTGTAAATGATCAATTCCGTGCGCCAACTTGGGCGGATGATCTTGCATGGGCATGCATAGAAGCTGCAAAACGAGAAGCGAAAGGTGTTTTTCACATTGCAGGACCAGAAACGTTTTCAATATATGAACTTGTAAAGCGCGTGGCTTCTTTCTTTGAAAACGATTTTTCGGTAATTACCGCTGTTGACTCATCTACTCTCAATCAAAAGGCGAAACGTCCACCTAGCACGGGTTTTGTTTTGGACAAGGCACGTAAGCTATTGAATTATAATCCCATGACTTTTGAAGAGAGTCTAGCTCGATTGAAGAACTAGTCTCAAATAATTTTTTTATATTTGTGGAAAGTCGTGTACTTTTCTTTTAACCGTTCTAAAATCATCACATGAAGCATTTGTTTTTAATTCTTTCTTGCATCTTTTTATTGTCTAATTTTAACGGATTCGCCCAAGAAACTGATCTCTCTGACTGTCCAGCCGACGTCGTTGCTGAAAAAAAATTGTCAGAAAAAATTGATGACGCCTTTGGTCCGGTTGTTCAAGGTTTGGCAAGCGTACTTTTTTGGGATCCTTTTGAATCAATGGGATTATATGATCCAGTGGTTTATGAAGATAATGTTCCTTTAGAAGGTGATTTGCTGATGAACGGCAGTCAAGTTTTTGGTCAAAAAGGATCGGATGTATTGGAAGGACATTGCACCAAGTTTACTGGACTTTCTGAAGGAAGTAAATTGGTGATTGACAAGCATTTATATACGGTGAAGGCCGTCGAAAATGATCAAAAGTTAACCATTTCTCAACCACTTCACGAAACGATTTATCAAACGAACCTCTATGCGCCCATAGAAAAGCACATACTCTTCATTGTTATATGGCTAGTACTTGGTGCTATTTTCTTTACGTTCCGAACGAAATTTATCAATGTCCGTGGTTTTAAACATTCACTTGATCTCGTCCGCGGTAAGTTTGATCCAAAAATGGATGATCCTAACCTGCCAAAGGAGGAACGTGATAGAGAGAATGCTGAGGAAGGTGAGGTTTCTCATTTTCAAGCCTTGGTTACAGCACTATCAGCTACAGTTGGTTTAGGTAATATAGCGGGTGTAGCTGTCGCAATATCGGTTGGGGGAGCAGGAGCAACCTTTTGGATGATTATCGCTGGACTTTTAGGGATGTCCTCTAAATTTATCGAATGTACATTGGGGGTCAAGTATCGAAATGTTAATTCAGATGGTGAGGTTTCTGGAGGTCCAATGTATTATTTATCGAAGGGACTTGCTAAACAAGGCAAGGCAGGATTAGGTAAGGTTTTAGCCATAATGTTTGCAATTTTGTGTATCGGTGGTTCTTTTGGTGGTGGTAATATGTTTCAAGCAAATCAAGCATTCGGACAGGTTTCTAATAAGTTTGAATCCCTAAAAGATTTTAGCTTCATGGGCATGGACGCTGGTGTTATTTTTGGTATCGTAATGGCAATTCTCGTAGCAATTGTGATCATAGGCGGGATCAAAAGTATTGCTAGAGTAACGGATAAGATTGTCCCCTTGATGGTTGGCATGTATGTACTAACGGCACTGATTATCATTTTCATGAATTTCCAAAATATTGGAACAGCCTTCGGTTCTATTTTTGATGGAGCATTTTCTCCTGACGCTGCAAAAGGTGGTATCATAGGGGTCTTAATTGTTGGATTTCAACGCGCGGCTTTCTCGAATGAGGCTGGTGTAGGTTCTGCTTCAATTGCTCACTCTGCTGTTAAAACGGATGAGCCAGTAACGGAAGGATTCGTTTCT
Organism: Crocinitomix sp.; assembly: GCA_023263555.1. Classification (GTDB taxonomy): domain Bacteria; phylum Bacteroidota; class Bacteroidia; order Flavobacteriales_D; family Crocinitomicaceae; genus Crocinitomix. Next base: position 283 of record JALQVX010000327.1, on the reverse strand, counting down.
TTATTAGAACCTTTTATTGATACTGTCGTTGTTTGTACTATGACTGCTTTGGTACTTATTTTTACAGGATTTGACTCAAATCCAGGTGGTTTGGAAGGGGCGGCATTGACATCTAATGCTTTCGCAAGTGTCTTCCCTTGGTTCGAATGGATCTTGTTAGTGGCAATTCTTCTCTTTGCGTTCTCCACAATGATTTCATGGTCATATTATGGAATGAAGGCGTGGACATATCTCGTGGGAGAAGGAAAATATAAAGAATATATCTATAAAGCTATATTTCTTG